>DATMLZ010000037.1:0-10633 GCA_035569955.1 Candidatus Acidiferrum sp. | reverse complement strand
GGCGCCTAAGGCGATAGCAAGCACTCCGGTAAAACTACTGGTGAGATCGCAATCCAGGCTCATTCTGATCGACGCCGAAGACATGATCTTTGCGTCGATAGAAGACGGCGCCATCACGATCTGCGGGCGCGAGGTCGAGGGCTCATCGAACTACCGCACGATCGACGAGCTGTCCGCTGCGCTTGATCCGGCGACGTATTGGCGTCCGCACCGCTCGTACCTGGTGAACATCAACCACATTCAGGAAGTCGTGCCTTGGTTCAAGTCGAGCTACGTCCTCAAAATGAACGACAAGCGGGCCACCGAGATTCCCGTTTCCCGCGCCCAGACCAAGCGCCTGCGCGAGCTGCTCAAACTCTAGCCATCTGGCTGCCTGCCGCTTACGCTTTTCTGCATCTGTGCTAGCATTTCATGTCACCTGTTGCTTACTGAGGGGTTCACTTCGGCTTGTCAAAACGCAAACGAGTCCTGAGCGGCATGCGGCCTACGGGCCGTCTCCACCTAGGCCATTACTTCGGCGCTCTTTCCAATTGGTTGAAACTACAGAAAGAGTATGAATGCTTTTTCTTTGTGGCCGATTGGCACGCCCTGACCACGCATTACGAAGACACGTCTTCGGTCGCTGAAAGCACACTGCAGATCGCGATGGATTGGCTCTCGGTCGGCCTTGACCCTGCGAAGTCAACGCTTTTCATCCAGTCGCGCGTGCTCGAACACGCCGAACTGCATCTGCTGCTTTCGATGATCACGCCGCTTTCGTGGCTGGAGCGCGTCCCGACCTACAAGGAGCAAATCGAAAACCTGAAAGATCGGGACCTTGGAACGTATGGTTTCCTCGGTTATCCACTGCTGCAAACGGCCGACATTGTCCTCTACGGCGATCCGCGTCAGGATTTGCTCGTGCCTGTAGGCGAAGACCAGGTGCCGCACGTCGAGCTTTCACGCGAAGTGGTTCGCAAATTCAATTCTCACTTTGGATTCGAGGTCCGCTCGGATTTGCCCGGGTATCACGAAGCACTAAAAGGCTTGCGCTACAAGGTGCCCTTGCCTCCGGCGCTTGCCGACATTGCCACCCCCGTCGAAGACACATTGGCGAAAAACCCATGGGTCTTTCGTCGTCGCGCGCAGGAAATCGGCTGGGAGAATTTCCTCAACGAAGTCGGCGAATGCGCCGAATTTTTCCGCATGAATTCGCCGTTGCGCGAACCGGACCACCTGCTCACGGAAACGCCGCGCCTGCCGGGGCTCGACGGGCGCCGCATGGCGAAATCTTACGGCAACGCGATCTGGCTCTCCGACCCGCCCGACGAAATTCGTTTGAAGGTACGCAATATGATGACCGATCCGCAGCGGCAACGGCGTACCGATCCCGGGCGGCCAGAGATCTGCCCGGTATTCGCCTGGCACAAGCTTTTCTCTCCTCCTGACACTGTGGTGCAAATCGACCGCGATTGCCGCACCGCCGGCATCGGCTGCGTCCAGTGCAAGGGCCAGATGGCCGACAATCTGGTCCGCTGGATCGAGCCGATTCAGGCCAAGCGCAAGGAATTGGAGTCGCATCCGCAAAAAGTTTGGGATATTCTCGATGAAGGTTCGGCTGAAGCGCACCGCACGGCGCGCACCACGATGGAGCGCGTGCGCAACGCCATTTTCCGATGGGACGACGCACAGAAATCACGACCGTAGAGGCGCTCAACCGCGGCGAGCGGAATCGAACCACGGTTGCGCCGGCTAGGAGCGGATAAAGTGGCATCTCCTTATCGCGTCAACCTACCCATCTACGAAGGGCCGCTCGATCTTCTGCTGGATCTGATCCGCAAGCAGGAGATGGACATCCACAATATTCCCATCTCCAAAATCACTGAACAGTATCTCGATTACCTGCACCAGCTCGAAAAACTCGATATCGACGTCTCGGGCGACTTCATCTATATGGCTGCAACGCTCATCCACATCAAATCCAAGATGCTTCTGCCCGTCGATCCAATGGCGGGAGCCGAGGAGCAGGGCGATCCGCGTCAGGAGTTGGTTCACCGGCTGCTTGAGCACGAGAAATTCAAGAACGCCGCGCAGATGCTCTACGAAAAACAGCAGATCGAAGACCACGTCTGGTCGCGGCCCGACCGGTCGCTATACACGGGCGATGCTGTCGAAGGCGAACTCGTCGTGTCGCTGGTCGATCTCGTCAAGACGTTCCAGCAGATTCTGGAGCGCAAGAAGGAAGTTGCAAAGTTCTCGCTGCGGCATGAGAGCGTTACGATCGCGCAGATGATGGATCGCTTGCGGACAAAATTGCTCGGTTCAGACGAGGCCGTCTCGCTGGTGGAGTTTTTCGATACGTGCGAGTCGCGCAATGCGATGATCGTTGCGCTGCTGGCGGTGCTCGAAATGGTCCGCATGCAGGCCGTGATGCTCGTGCAAAACGAACTCTTTTCCGACATTGGCCTGCGCAAGCACAAGATGTTTGACGCCGTCTTTTCGGGCCCGGACGCGATGGCCAAAATCGAGGAGCAATATCTGTGACCCCACAAGAAATGCAATCCTCGCTCGAAGCGATCATCTACGCGGCGGACGAGCCCGCGACTCTTGACCAAATTGCCGGCGCGCTGGGCGTCGAAAAAACCGAAGCTCGCGCGGCGCTCGATCTCCTGGTTGCCGCCTATCAGACCGACGACCGCGGCGTCGAAGTCCGCAAAGTGGCCGGCGGATGGAAGTTTTACACCAAACCTCAGCACCATGACGTGGTCCGCAAGTTCATCAAGAGCCTGCAACCGCCGCTGCGTCTTACGATGCCCGCGCTTGAGACGCTTGCCGTGGTTGCCTACAAGCAGCCGGTCACGGTGCCCGAAATTAACGAAATTCGCGGCGTCAACGTCGGAGGCGTGATCAAGACGCTTCTTGAAAAGCGCCTCATCACGACGGCGGGCCGCAAGGAAGTGATCGGCCGGCCGATTCTTTACCGCACATCAAAGCAGTTCATGATGCGCTTTGGCCTCTCGGATCTCGACGAATTGCCAAGCCTCAAGGAATTTGAGCAGCTTGCGCAGGCTGCGCTCGGTTCGGATGAAGGCATTTTGCCGGTTGACCCTGGCTCGGCCGCCGAGAGCGCCGCCAACGACACGCAGACCCCGGTCGAAGGCGTACAGCTCGAGTCGGTTGACGTGAATGCGGAAGACGCACTGGCGTCTGAGACTCCGCCGCCTGTCGGCGAAACCGGCGCTGCCGAATCGGTTGACGTGGACGCGAACGATGCGTTGGTCGCCGAGGGTGGTCACACGACCGCTGAAATTCTCGCGTCGGGCGACAACAACGATCTGGCCGAGCTGGGCGAGGAGAGTGCAGAAGAATCCGGGTCATCTCGCGGCGCGGCAGCGGGGAATTAGCCGAGCCGACCTGACAGGATCGTTGCTATAATCGCGTCATGGGCAATGCTTCGGTACCGTTCACCTATCGTTCGTCGGTAGGCGAACGCATCAATGAACACGAGCCTTCTGGCGCACTTCAACGTCAAATCAAGGCCAAGGGAATTCGTCTTACGAGGCAACGCATGGTCCTTGTCGAAGTCCTCGAAGGCGCCGCGCGCCACATGGACGCCGAAGAGATCCTCGAACGGGCGCAGAAAATTGACCCGAATATCACCCGTGTTACGGTCTATCGCACGATGGACCTGCTCAAAAACCACGGCCTCATCGACGAACTCGATCTGCTCCACCTGCGCGGCCATCGCCACTATTACGAGAGCCACGGCGAACGCGATCATATTCACGTGGCCTGCGTGCGCTGCGGCCGCGTCCGCGAGTTCGAGTCCCAGCTTTACGAAGACCTGAAAGCGCAGATTGCCGGCGATCTCGATATCGTAATCACCGTTACTCGGACCGAAGTCGGTGGCCTCTGCAAAGATTGCCGCAACGGCAAGCCCGCCGGACGACCATCCGCTTCCTAATCACTGATTTTTCGTTCGATTTGTTTCTGGACCGGGGATTGGATGTATTGCTTCGCCGTTTCGATGTCGGCCAGTACCTGCTTCTTCAATTCTTCTGGCCCTGAGAATTTCTTTTCATCGCGGATACGCGTGCGGAAACCGACAGCCATCGGCCCGCTCGTCAAATTTTCGCTGAAGCCGAAAACGTGGGTCTCGACCGCGAGTTTCGCTCCGTCAAAAGTGGGACGCATCCCAACGTTCGTCACCGAATTGTAATTCGCGCCGGCGACCGTCGTCTCAGTCGCATAGACACCGAGTTTCGGTAAGGTCTCCTGCTCAGTCGAAAGATTCAGCGTCGGCACGATCAACTTCCGGCCCAGTCCGGTACCGCTGCGAATCTCGCCCGCCAATGCAAACGGCCGGCCTAGCATGCGCGCTGCATCTTCCATGCGCCCTTCTCGCACCGCCGCACGAATCGCCGAACTCGATACGACAATTCGCTTGCCTCCGTCCTCCTGAAAGACGGGCCGCACGATTTCGACGGCAAAGCCGAGCCTGTCGCCGAGTTCGCCAAGCATCTTCACGTCGCCCGCCTGCTTGTGGCCAAATCGAAAATTCTCGCCAACCAGAACCATGCGCGCCTTCATTGTCTTCGCCAGGAATGTCTCGGCAAATTCCCCGGGCGGCACAGCGGCCAGCTCGCGATTAAATCGCGCGATGAGCACGCCGTCGATGCCTGCTTGGTCGAGCCTCTCGAGCCGCTGATCGATCGTTTCAAGCAATGGCGGGGCTTCGGCGGGGCGCAACACTTGCGCCGGGTGCGGATAGAACGTCAGCACCGCACTTACGAGCCCCACAGAACGAGCACTGGCATTGACGTGCTGCAGAATTTCGCGATGGCCCACGTGCACGCCGTCAAAGTTGCCGATGGTTACGGCTGTTTCCTTCGGCGGCAGGGCGGCGCCAAAGCGCTTGCTCCATTCCGCCAGCGACCATGTCTTCACGATGGCCATCAGTCGCGAACCTCAATTTCCAGCCCGTCGTAGGCGAGGCGCACATACTGCGGCAAGCGGGCGTTTGTCTGTTCGTGCCCCAAATCATGCGCAATATGCGTGAACCAAGCGCGCTTCGGCTTCAGTTCGTCGACGAGCGCCAAGGATTGCGCGACGGTCGAATGCATGACGTGGGGCGCATCACGCAGCGCGGAAAGCACAAGATCGTCGAGACCGGTCAGCAGTGCTTTCGAGCCTTCCGGCACGGAGCTGAAGTCGGTAAGGTAGGCCATGTTGCGGATGCGGAAGCCAAGGACGTCGGTCGGGCCGTGTTTGGCCGCGACAGGAAGGATCTCAAGTTCAAAAAAATTCAGCGGCCCTTTGATCGTATGCAACTCCACGGAGGGAATGGTGCTCCACGCCGGCGCTTCGCGAAACACATACCCGAATTGCTCGCGCAGCCGCGCCAGCGTCTCTTCGGAGCCGTACAGCGGGATGGGCGAACGCTGGTGAAAATTGTACGGCCGAATGTCGTCAAGGCCCATGATGTGATCGGCGTGCGCGTGCGTGTAGATTACCGCGTCGAGCCGGTCAAGCTTTGCGCGCAACGCTTGAGAACGAAAATCGGGCGTCGTGTCGATCACCACGTTGTGGCCCCCCCAGGAAAGCAGCGCGGAGGCGCGCATGCGCTTGTCGTGCGGATCAGACGACTCGCAAACCGCGCAGTGGCATCCGAGCGACGGGACGCCCATGGAAGTTCCAGAGCCCAGAATTGTCAGTTGAATCGCTGCCATGAATCGAAAGGAAGGTCTTTCTATGCGAACAGCGCGGCGCGCCGTCCCGCTCAGCCGCCCGTCTTCATGCCTTTTTTTGTCATCGCTTCGGCCGCAGCGCGCGAAATTTCCATGAAACTCAGCTTGAGGCTGCCCAAAACTTCCACCAGGAGCTCGGAATCGGCTTTCGCCAGATTGCCTTTGGTCTTCTCGCGAAGCACGTCGAGCATGTCGATCATCTCGCGCGCGCCCTCGATATCAACGAAAGGCTGGCCTGTGCGCGGATCGGCCATTCCGCCGAGCATCGCGGCCGCGTTGCGGGTGATGAAGTCAACCAGCATCTGAAAGCTGCGCGAAGGAGGAATCGTCTCCTCTTCGGTATCCGTTTCTTGCGCGTCCGCGGCACCCCCGCCAGGCGCGGCGGTTTTCGATGGCGCGGCCTTCGGCGCCTGCGCCGCCTTTTTCGCTGCGGCTTCTTCTTCGCGCCGCTCTTGTTCGATGGCGTCCTTGCGAAGCTCGCCTTGTTCGGTAAAAAGCCGCCGGTCGACTACCTTAAAACCTTCGTCATTCTTGGGATCGCTCACGGATTCCTCTTGAATCGGGTTACGTACGAAACAACTTTTGGACTTCGTCTATCAAACGAGTTTAGCACTCGCCTCCGCCGTCTCACAAGACGGGCAATCCCGGCGCACATCGCGCCCTTTCGATTCGCCAAAAAGTTTCGTATTCTAAGTATTCTCACGGCCCATGATCACGCCTTCCGCCGCTCCAGACATCACGATTCGCCACCTCGACAAGGTTGAGGAGTATGACGAGTGCGTTCGCCTTGAGCACGTGACGTGGGGCCCGGAAATTTCTGTGCCCAATGGTGTGTTCATTGTGGCGCACCACACCGGCGGTCAGGTCTTCGCCGCGTTTGACGGCCTGAAAATGATTGGCTTCACGCTGGGTGTCGTCGGTCTGCGGAAATTTTCGCCGCCCGCAGGGCGCGCCACCGCCCCGGGCGCCTACACGCCGATCATTCACTCGCATCTCACAGCCGTTCTCAACGACTACCGCAACCACGGCATCGGCCGCCGTTTGAAGCTTTTTCAGCGCCAGGACGCTCTCAATCGCTCGATCCCGCTCGTCGAATGGACGTTCGATCCGCTCGAAGTCAAAAACGGCTATTTTAACATCGTGCGACTCGGTGTCATCGTCCGCCGCTACATTCCGAATTGCTACGGCATCACCGAGAGCCCTCTGCATTCCGGTATTCCCACTGACCGCTTCGTGCCTGAATGGTGGCTCGATTCGGACCGCGTGAAGAACATTGTCGACGGACCCGCGCTCCCGCACGGCGAAATCGCGGGCCGTATTTCGCTGCCGCGCAACATCGGCGAAATCAAGAATTCCGACGCTGACCGCGCGATTGCCATCCAGGCGAAATTCCGCAGCGAATGCGAACGTGCTTTTGCCGACGGTATGGTCGTTGTGGGGGTTGAGATGAACGAAGCGACGGTCGATTACGTCCTCCAGTCCGCCGACCAAATTCCGGGCCTCGATCTTCCGAAGCTGATTTCCACGCACTAGTCACGGGGCGCAGTTTTCTGCGTGCCCCTGTCTCTCTGTGATAGATATAATCTTCTGCGATGCGCATCCGAAAACTCACCCTCCGCGAAATCCATCTCAGCCTTGTCGCGCCATTTGAAACCAGCTTCGGCAAGACGACTCTTCGCCGAATCGTACTGGTCGAAGCCGACGTAAATGGCATCTCGGGCTGGGGCGAATCGACTGCCGGCGAAGGCCCCTTCTATTCCTACGAAGATGTCGAAACCGCGTGGCATATTCTGCGCGACCATCTCTGGCCGCTAGTGAAGGGCAGGGAATTCGGTGCCGCGTCCGAGATCAACGGGATGCTCTCGCGCGTTCGCGGACACAACATGGCCAAGGCCGCCCTCGAAACGGCCGTGTGGGACGCGGACGCGAAGCACAACACGCTCCCGCTCTGGAAGCTGCTCGGCGGTTCACTGCGCGAAATTCCCTGCGGTGTTTCGATCGGCATTCAGCCCACGATCACCGATCTGATTGCGAAAGTGGAGAAGGAACTGGCGGCGGGATATCAGCGCATCAAAATCAAGATCAAGCCGGGCAATGACGTGGAGCCCGTGAAGGCCCTCCGCGAGAAATTTCCACGCATCCGGCTGATGGTCGACGCGAACTCGGCCTACAATCTCGAAGACGCCGCCGTGCTCAAGCGACTTGACCAGTTTTATCTCATCATGATCGAGCAGCCGCTGGGCTACGATGACATCTACTCGCACATCGCACTGCAGGCAAAACTTGAGACGCCGATCTGCCTGGACGAGTGCATTCACGATATCGACCACGCCCGCGCGGCCATCGAAACCAGAGCGTGCAAGATCATCAATATGAAACTTGGCCGCGTCGGCGGACACGCCTCCGCCCGCCGGATTCACGATCTTTGCCAGTCAAAAGATATTCCGGTGTGGTGCGGAGGGATGCTCGAATCAGGGATCGGCCGTGCACACAACATCGCGATGTCCACGCTGCCGAGTTTTGTTTTGCCAGGCGATGTCACCGCAAGCAAGCGCTATTGGACCGAAGACATCATCGAGCCTGAAGTGGAAGTCTCACCCGAGGGCACGATCCGCGTGCCCGATCGTCCTGGTATCGGTTACGAGCCGCGCCGCGACCGCATCGAAGCCCTCACCAAACGCAGCGAAGTTCTCAGCGAGTAAAGGACCCACCTTCTTTAGAGCACGAGCATGTCGCCGTGCACCCAGGTCCAAGGTTTAATCGCGGCGTCGCGACCTTCGGCACGGCACCTTCCAGCGCGTGAAGGCGCTGCTAACGACGATCTACTAGGTTGCCTCGGCCTCGTACGCTTCTTTCGCTGCCTTTACTGCCGACGAAACCGCATTTTTCTGCCGGCTCACAACGTCTTTTCCGCGCTCCACCGTGTCCATGGCCATTTCGCGCCCGGCCTCGATTGCATCGGAGGTCATGTCGCGAAAATCACGAAGTCGGTGCTCGGCGTATCGACGGCTCTTCTTCGCATTCTTGGCGATCAGCTCGCGCGTCTCTTCGCCGGAGCGAGGAGCAAACAGCAGCGCCACAGCCGCGCCCGTGCCCAAACCAATCAGGAATGAGGTGAATTTCATGTTTTGCCTCCATCCTGCAAGCTAGCATTCGCTTGCGCGCCTGCCAATGGAGTACATCCTGTAGGGAAATTGGCTGAAGCCCCTGACTCTCTCGATCGCAGAAAACTAAGGCTTTATAAGGAGATGAACGAGTACGCCCGCGATCGCCCCGCCAAGCAGTGGCCCCGCCACCGGAACAAAAGCGTAGCCCCAATCCGAGCCGCCTTTGCCCGCGATGGGCAAGACGGCGTGCGCAATGCGCGGACCGAGATCGCGCGCCGGATTAATCGCGTAGCCGGTCGTACCGCCGAGCGAAAGTCCGATCCCCCAAACCAGGCTCGCGACCAGATACGCGCCAACTCCCGGCGGAAGTCCGGCGGACGATGCAACGGCTCTCGAAAGAATCGCTCCGACCACAAACACCAGAACGAGTGTTCCAACGATTTCGCTGAGCAGGTTCGCGGCCGTATTGCGAATCGCAGGCGACGTGCAAAAGACACCCAGCTTTACTGCGCGATCAGGTGTTTCTTTCCAGTGTGGCAGAAAGTGCAGCCACACGAGCGCCGCTCCGACGAACGCGCCCAGCATTTGCGCCGAAATATAAGGCAGCACCTTTGAAAAATCGTGATTAGCCACAGCGAATCCCACGGTCACTGCAGGATTCAAATGCGCGTCGCTGCTCCCGCAAGCGACAGCTGTGAAAATCCCCGCCATCACCGCAAAGCACCATCCTGCGGTCACAACGATCCAACCGGCGTTTTCCGCTTTCGATCGCCTGAGCAGGACGTTCGCACACACGCCGTCACCCAGCAAAACCAGCACAAGCGTCCCCATGAATTCGCCCACGAACGGTGAGTTCACCCGTCGCCCCCAATTTTTGCGCCGTTGATTTGTAGCAGGTTACGGCGGATACGTAAAGGAGGCGGCAAATCGGCGCATCAATTTTGGACCGGTATCTCCGCCGAATCGATCACCGGGGCTCCCACTGATTCGTTCCCCGATTCGAGTCTCAGCCCGAGTTGCTCTATGAGGCGGTAAACAGGCCGATTATTGCCAGCCGACATCGTCGAGTTGCCGGACGTCGACCCAATCGAGTGCGGTGCACTCGCGGCCGGACGCTTTCATTCTTCGGTTGAAACCGATTGCGCTCCTTTCCGTCTGAACAGATAGGATCCCGATTGGGAAATGGCTGGAGGTCCGGATGAACCGCTTGCGGCCCGGCCCCGCATTGATCTCGCTGAGTTTGGCACTAACCCTCCTCCACACGGCGGCTCGGCCGGCCAAGCTTTCTCAATCGACGCCCGCGGCTCCGACATCCACGTCTCAACTTGCACGCCTCACCTACGTCGAAGGCGATGTCCAGTTCAATCGCGGAGTAGCCAAACATCCCGATCTGCAGAGGCCTTGGGAGCCGGCCCACGGCGATCTGGCGATCTCGCAAAACTTTGCGCTGAAGACCGGCGAGAAAGGGCGCGCGGAAATTAGCTTCCAGGCGGACGGCGCAATTTATCTCGCCGAGAATTCCGTTCTGCTGTTCAAGAGACTGGCTTCGGCCGGCGGAGCGGTCGGCACTGAAGTGGAGCTCGTATCCGGAACGATCAGCACGAATATCCATCCCTTCGGTATGGACATATTCGTCGTACGGACGCCTGTCGGTGGTTATACGCTCAAATATCCGGCTACTTCTTACGAGCGCATCGATAGCCTTTTGGATGGTATGGCTTTTACGCCGGAGTCGGACGACTCGCTCTACAAGGAGCGCGACAATCCGCAAAGCATGTCTTTGAAGGAAGGTCAAACTCT
>DATMLZ010000036.1:0-28061 GCA_035569955.1 Candidatus Acidiferrum sp. | reverse complement strand
CGATTGCTATCGCGCGCTTGAGTCGAAAGGGCTCCGCCAAATTGATCCAGCCAACGCTCTCGGAATCCTTGGGGCAGCCGCGGGATAGTGGAACAGGTGGGACCATGATCATTCTCGCCGCGTTGTTTGTTTCGCTGTTCGTTTTCCGCGCTCTGGGTTTCGCGGGCGTCGCTGCACTTAGCTCGTGGCACGTCTGCGCCCGTGACGCGATGGGCGTCATGCTTCTGTTTACCGCCGCCGCCCACTTCACCGCGATGAAGGAAGATCTGATTCGCATGATTCCGAGTTGGATTCCCTCGCCGCGCGCGATCGTCTATTTCACCGGAATCTGCGAGATCGCGGGCGCTCTTGGCCTCTTCGTTCCGCAGCTCAATCGCGCCGCGGGCGCCGCGCTTGTCCTCTTTTTCCTCGCGATCCTGCCCGCAAATATCCAAGCGGTCAAAGCGGGAATTACACTCCGAGGCAAGCCCCCCACCGATCTCATCCTGCGTATTCCAATGCAACTCCTGTTCATCGCCTGGGTTTGGTGGTCCGTCCGCCTATAGGAACTCGTGGCAGGGTGTACTTGTCCCGAAGTTATAGAACCGCGTTCGCCGCAAACAAATTCGGTATTCTCAGCCCCGTGCCGTAGTCGGGCGGTGTTTCGCCTCGACGACGAGAAAGTCTGAACTCCGAGATTTGCGAGACTGAACGCGCTTCAGAAACCGCGGCTGGCGCGAGCGGCTATTTGCTCGAAAACGCGAGGCCGTAGAAGCGCAGGCAACGCGCAGCGCTCGCTCGCGACGGTTGTCGGTGCCGCAGGGATCGATGGACACATGAATCATGCAGGCGAATGAAGCGATCAACCCAAGGCCGGTCACGTCATTTGCCGTTCGGCGGGAACGGAAAGTTCCAACCGCCGAAAGAACGCGCGAATTTGCGGCTACGAAACCGGTACGAACAGGACGCAGGTTGGAGCTGGCACCTTCAGCGTGAGACCGGACGGCATGAGGCCGCCGTTCTTCTGATCGATGCGATAGAGGATAACGTTGTCGGAATCCTGATTCGCTTCCCAAAGCCATTGGCCGCCGGGATCGATAGCGAAATTTCGCGGGGTTTTTCCGTCGAGCGGAACGGTCTCAGTGCGGGTGAGGTTTCCGGTGTCGCGATCGACAGAGAATATGCCGATCAGATTGTCAAAACGATTCGAGGCGTAGACGAATTTTCCCGAGGGGCTAACGACGATTTCCGCGCCCGATTTTTGTCCGGCCGTATCGCCAGCCGGCGCAAGCCGAAGGGTTTGGCGCACGTCCATCGCACCGCTGGACGGATCGTAGGGAAGCTCGGTGACGACCGACGCCAACTCGGAAATGAGATATACGTAGTGGCCGTCCGGCGAAAACGCCACGTGCCGCGGGCCGAATCCCGAAGTGATATTGATCACGCGCGGTTGGGCGCCGAGTTTGCCGCTCGCCGAGTCGAACGGATAGACGAAGAGCTTATCGAGGCCGAGATCTGCGGAAACCGCGAAGTGATTGTCCGGAGACATGACCGTCTGATGCACGTGCGGCGCGGCCTGGAGCGACGGATTTGCGCTGGAGCCGTGATGCTGCACGAAATCCGACGCTTCGCCCAGATGTCCATCCGCGCCAACAGGGAAGACGGCGAGATTGCCGCCGTTGAAGTTCGAGACGAGGACGTATTTTCCGGTGCGATCGGTGGTGATGTGAGCCGGCGCCGCGCCCCGCGAGGCGACTTCGTTCAGAATGGTCAGTTTGCCGCTCGCTTTGTCGATTGAAAAGGCGCTGACGCCGCCGCTTGGCTGGCCCTGATATGTCTGCGATTCGTTTGCTGCAAACAGATATTTGTCGGCCGGATCGACGGCGATGAACGATGGCTGGTCCGAGGTGGCGACGACGCCGAGGTCTGTGATCTCACCGCTCGAAGTGTCGAAGCGATAGGCGTAGATGCCCTTGCTGCCTGTATCTTTCGCAGGATCGCCGTCGCTTGTGTACGTGCCGATATAAACCAGATAGGTCCCGCCGAAGGCCGTCTGAGCGGCTGCGGATACGGCAGCGCCCGGCGCGACCGCCCACGCCGCGGCCACGGCGGCGAAGGCGAAGAGCACGCCGATGATTGTGCGTTTAGTGTTCGGAGAACACTGTCGTGTTGCGCGGCTCACTGGACTCGCCTTCCACATAGGGCATCCTCACCGAGAGAATTTGCGAACGGGAGAGGGTTGGCGGAGGGATTGTACACGAATGGGCGCGGGAGGCGAGTGCGAATCGGAATTCTTCTGGCGTGGCGGTGAGCCCTAGTTGGGTCCCGAGGAGATTGCTTCGGCTTGTTTGGTGCGGGCGAGGCCGGTGCGCGCGCGATCATTCTGAGGATCACACTGGAGCACAGAGTTGTACTCGCGTTCGGCGTCAGAGTATTTGCCGCGGCCGCGATTTGAATCCGCCATGTCGAGATACCTTGGCACGTCTGACGGGATCAGTTGGCAATTTTCCGTACTAGCAGGCTTTGGTTGTGTCGCCGGAGGCGGCGCGGGAGTCGTCGCCGCCGTTTGCGCCGGTGGCACAGCGTTCTTTGCAGGCGGAGGCGCGGACTTGCCCTTTGCCGGCGGATGCGACGCTGTTTCGGGCTTCGCGGGAGGCGGCGGGGATTTTGGCGCCGAGGACAAATTCTTTATCGCGTCGAGAGCTTCCAGTTCGCGATCGCCGTGGAGATCGGCCACCTGTTGGTAGGCAGTGCGGGCGGCGGCAACATCGCCGGACGAGGCATCGCCTTGGGCTTGGCCGAAAAGGTAATTCTCGTTGTTGATCTGCGCTTGCAGGCGAGTGACTTGCGCGCTCGCGCCAGCGGCAAGCGTGCCATTGATCTGCGCGAGATTCTTGTAACTGGCGAGTGCACCGGGCCAGTCTTTCAGTTTTTCCTGTTGCTGCGCCTGTGCCTGGAGATCGGTTTCCTGCGTTGAAGGCCCGCTGCTGTGGGAAAATTTGAGTCCGACAAACACAAGCGCTATTAGAACGGCCGCGCCCACTGCGATCGGCACGATCGGTTTGCCCGGCGGCTCGATTGGACGATCGCTCGCGAGAGTTTCGCCACGTTCAAAGACGGGTCCGTCTTCCTCCTCGACCAGATCGGCGGCGGACACAAGCGCGGGTTCGGTCGGCGAGGCTTCCGGGGAGGTGCGCGCACCGGGTGGAGCGATCACGGTTGCAGAAAACGAATCGCTGCGCGACGAGCTGATGACCGTGGCCGTGAGATCGGAAGGGCTTGCTGGCAAGGTGCGGGAAGAATCGGATGCCGGAGTCTGCTCGGGCGGCCTGGCGCTGGCGGTCTTGTTTTGATCGAGTTCCCGGAACAGATCTTCGATGCGCGGATCTTTGCGGGAGAAAATTTGAGTCGCGATGTTGGTTTGGAGAAATTGTGTGGCGTCAGCAAAGCGGCCGTCGGCGATCATGGTCTGCGCTTCTACGACCTTTTTTTCCTGCTCCTGCTGCTTGGCACGCTTTTCGGCTCCGGCGGCTTCGGCATCATGGAGTAGCTTGCTGACTTGATCGTCCGGGCCGAGAGCCGAGAGGGTTTGCCGCGCGAGTTCGGCGGCGGCCGTTTGCTGGCCGGCCTTCACCTTCAACTGGATTTCGGCGATGCGCATGCGGAGCTTTTGCTGGCGGTCGGATTCTTTCTGTGCGGCGCGGGCTTGTTCGAGCGCGGCTTCGAGACCGGGGTCGCGAGGGAAGCGGGCCAGAGCTCTTTCTGCAGCTGCGACTGCGTCCTGAAATTTGCCGCTCTGCAATTTCTGATCGACTTCCTTGAGCGCTTCGTGCGCGAGCCGCTTTTGCTCGAGTTTCGCTGATTCAGCGCGCGCGAAGTTCATCAGGTCGAAAAGCTCAGCGTGCTTCGGATATTCGCGCAGTAATTTTTCACCGCGGAAGACGGCTTCCGAATATTTTTCCGAGTTAACGAGCGATTGCAGGTCGGCGATGTCTTTTTGTAGCTTCTTCTGGCGCGCAAGCTCCTCCTTTTCCTGCGCGATGAGTTCCCGAAGCTTTCGCGTCGCGTCATCGCCGGGATATTCCTTCCCCAAGGCCTCGGTGGCGGCGATCGCCTCTTCGAATTTCTGATCGGCGAGAAGTGCCTTGGCGTCCGCCAGAAGTTTGCGTTTGCGCTGTTCAGCGCGCTCCTGCTTGCCGAGATCGAGAAGGCGGGCGATTTCAGCGTCCTGCGGAAACTCTTTTTGCGCTTCGCTCAGAAGCGCCATGCACTCGTCGAGTTTCTGATCGGCCCACAGCTTCCGCGCCCGGTGCAGAACGTCCGCGAGTTTTTTGCGGGTTTCGCGCTGGGCGATTTGCTCCTCGATCTGCTTTTGCAAGGCACGAGCGAGCGGATTTTCCTTGTCCCACTCGAGAACTTGCTTCGCGCGTTCGGCAGCGTCTTCGAGAGCGCCTTCTGCCAGTTTTTGCTTCGCGGCGCGCAATGTGTCTTCGATTTTGCGCGCGCGTTCGGCGGCGCGTTCGGCGTCCGCGAGCATTTCTTTCGCGGGAGCGTTGTCCGGTTCGAGCTTCAGCGCGGCTTCGACTTCATTTTTCGCGTCGCCGTAGCGGCCCTCGGCGAGCAGCGCCCGGGCGCGTTCGAGCTGGGAATTCACCTGCGAGCGGACCATCGTCTGGCGCAGTTCGGCATTCACTTCTTCGAGCATCGTTTTCGCGCGACTGTTGCGGCTATCGATCTGCAGGGCACGGCGAAGAACGTCTCGAGCGCGCGTGTAATTCTTTGCTTTGATCAGCTCTTCGGACCCCGCGATCATTTCGGCGACGCTGGCTTCCTGCAAGCGACGCCAGATGGGCTCGAAATCGAACAGGACCTCTTCCATCGTCTGGTAGCGCTGGGTGATGTCTTTCGCCAGCATTTTGGCGACGAGCGCGTCGACGGCGGGCGGGCAATCGGGGACGAACTCTTTGAGCGGCTTGTAGCGAATGTCGTCGCTGGCGATGTTAAGCATCAACGAGGTCTGGTTAGCGCCGTCGAAAGGGCGCTGGTAGGTGAGCAGCTCGTAGAGCATGACACCGCAGGCCCAAATGTCGCTGCGTTCGTCGGCGCGTTCGCCGCGAATTTGTTGAGGCGACATGTACCCGAGCGTGCCAATGATGGTGTTGGTCTGCGTATGCGAGGAATCCATCAGGCGCGCGATACCGAAATCGACCACCTTTACGGCGCCGTCTTTGGTGATCATCACGTTGCCGGGTTTGATATCGCGATGGACCACGCCGCGCTTGTGGGCATAGTCGAGCGCTCGACAGACGGGAATGATGTAACTGACTTTTTGAGTTAGGGTAAGGACAGGGCGGCGTTCGATGATGGACTCGAGGCTTTCGCCTTCGAGAAACTCCATGGCGATGAAGGGAGTTTCGCCTTCTTTTCCCAGTTCGTAGACCGTGACGATATTGGCGTGCTGGAGGGCACCGGCCGAGCGGGCCTCCTGGTAGAAGCGTTCGAGCAGATCGGGTCGGCCGACCAGGGCTCCGGTGATGGTTTTGAGGGCAACCAGACGGCCAATGAAGGGGTCCTGGGCTTTATAGACTTCACCCATCGCACCTCGGCCAACTTCCTCAATTAGCTCGTATTTGCCCAGCTTTTTCAGCATGACCGGTGGCCCATTGTATCCATTAGCAGGGCAAAGTCCACTTCCGCGCGACGGCACCAGTCGGGCGAACCGGTGCCCGACAAGTGCGATGCCATTTGTGTCACAGGTATCTCGAGAGGCTTGACTCTCGCTGGCTACGGCATATTATCATGGCCTCTACGCTGGCCGGACCCGATGGCGCGTTTCGGCTAGTATCCCCAAATGAATCCGCATTCACAGCCGGTTGCTGAGGACTGCATGCCTACGTCTATTTGTGTTTCCGAGAGAACGTCTTTGCGACAACTGCGCGCTTTGGGCCTTCCCATGGCGCTTCTGGGGTTGGTGCTGCTCACTGGCCCGGCCACGGCCAAGGATGCGCCGCTTTCCGCCGTCGAGCTTTATGACGGTCCGAGCGGGCCGGCGTATGTCATCATTTCGGGCGTCACGATCAATCAGAAGAATGAAGTGCGCGGTTGCGGGGCCACCGACAAGGCGATCGCGAAGAACACCTATGGGGACGCGCCGAAGATCGTGCTGGCGGCGGGAATGTCGCTTGAATATACGCAGTCAAACGGTCTCGTGCTGACCAAGGACGGCACGCCGGGCTGCGTTGTTCCGAGTAACATTAAATTTGACAGGAACGCGCCGATGAGCGCGGCAGAAATGGCTTCAAAGGGGGTGCTGGCGGCGACCGTGGTGCCCGTCGGGAATGCCAGCCCGGCGACGTTGCCTGCGCTGAAACCGGGCGTGAAGCTCGTGTTTGGCGCGTCGCCCGACGCTGAGCTGGCTGAATATTTGCGCGCAGATCGCGCGTCGACGATCACGTGGTGGCAGGACTATTTGAAGAAGTATCCGACGTCGAGTCATGGGGCTCAGGCAAAGCAGTCGTTCGTCGCGCTGCTGGTGAAAGACGGCGAGACGAGCCTCGCTTCGTACAAGCAGGTTTCGAGCGGAACTGGTCCTTTTCCGGATTTGCAGAAGGCGCAGTCGGATGCGGATCAGGCGAGCGCTGTTCTGCCCAACAACAGCGGCGCGGTCGGTCTCGGCACGGAGGTTCAGACAGAACTGACGTCGCTCACCGATCGTGGCACGAGCGAGCTTGACTTGTATAAGAAGGCGCTTGCGGGACACGCGACCGGATATGCGCATCTTACGGCGGCCGTGGCGTTGGGGAATTCGATCGTCGGGGTGAGCCCGCAATTTTCAACTGGCGCCGCGTTCCAGGCGGCAGCGAATACGCAAGCGGCGGCGCTTGAATCGGCGCTGACCTCGGCGGAAGCGGCGGTCAGTGCGAAGAAGTTCGACGATGCGATGACCGCAGTCACACCGTACCTCTCGTTCAAAGATGAAGTGCCGCGCGTTTCGGCGGTGATCGACGCGTCCTACACCTACCATTTCAACCACGGGCAGGACCTGGGGAATCAGCAGGACTGGCAGGGCTCGGTGAGCGAATTGCAGACGGCACTTTCGATCAAACCGACCAAGGAAGTGACCGACGCGCTGAAGAATGCGAAGCAGGGTTTACAGGTGGCGAATGACAAGAACGCCGCGCAGGCTGCGATGCAGCAGAGCCAGCAGTTCGGGCAACAGCAGCAATATATTCAGGCGTACGAAGTGCTCGACAATTTGCCTCCAGGCCCGCACGGTCTGGTGGCCGATGAAATGCAGCGGCTTGCGCCGGTTTACATTCAGGCGGCGTCGAACTCCGCCAAACAGATTCAGACGGCGCACGACCCGATTCGCGGACTTGCGGACGAAGTTGAAATCGTGCGCGCGTATGGCTACCTACAGAAGGCCTACACTCTCAGCAACGATCCGAGTATGAAAGATCGCATCGACGATCTCGCCGGGAAGTTGAGCGACTATTATCTGGCGCAAGCGAAAACGTACATGGCGAAACCGCTCGGCTCCGGAGCGGGTGTCGCTTGGTCTTACCTGCAGAAGGCGCTCATCTACAAGGCGGCGAACCTGGATGCCGTCCGCGACGCGATGACGCAGGAAGCGGCGGCGTATCAAATGCGCTCACGGCTTTCGATTCGCGTGGTATTTCGCGATCAGACCTCACGCCGCGACAGCGCTGGCTTTGCCGATCAGCTTGCGGACGCGATTGCAACCGGGCTCGAAACTTCCGGTTTGCCTGTACGCGTGATCCGGCCCGGCGATACCCCTCCGATTGAGCCCAACTTCCAGCTGATCGGAGACGTGCTCGATCATCATCGGACCGAAGTGCCGACATCTGTGCCGAAGGATTCGACCTATCGAGCGGGCGAGCAGGACGTCCCGAACGAAGCGTGGAATCAGGCCAATCGCGATTACGAGGCCGCGAACCTTTCGCTGCAGACCGATCAGGCGGCGCTGCAGGGTGTGGTCGGAAAAGGAAAGAAGAAAGACATCGAAGACGCCACCGACAAAGTGACGGCGGATCAGAGGAGAGTTCGCGACGCGCATGCGAAACTTGACTCAATTCCGAAGACGCTGCCTTCGGACATCATCAAGCCCTACACCTATACCGAGAAGACCGTCGATTTGAGCGCGGGCGTTCAGCTGCAATACCGGATCAACGATTCGCTCGGCAATGCCGTCGAAGCGTCGCACCCGGTGAGCAAGCAGAACGGCGAAAAATTCGTGATCCTCGAAAACGTGAAGCCGGAGGACACGAGCGGTGTGAAGCAGAGCGGCACGGTACCGGACGATTTGCAATTTCTGACCGATGTTGAGAACGCCGTTCGCGACCAGCTGATCAAAGCGGTGCGCGACAGCGTCGCGGGACTGCCAGCAAAGATTTACGCTCAGGCCCAGAAACAAGCGCAGGATGGAGACAACGACGGGGCGGCCGAATCCTACATTCTCTACCTTAATTCGACGGCCGGAGCGGATTCGAACGAACGGCAAGCCGCGCAAAAATTCCTTCTTGACCAGTACAACATCCAGCCGAGCGCTGCGCTTGCGCAGGCGACGTCGGCTTCCAACTAGGAAGGGTTCAGGAAATTACGCGGGCATTTTGACCTGGAAGGTGAGGCCTGCGACAACCGCATCGAGCGCCGCGCGAACCGCAGCGAGCTCTTTTTCAAGCGTCATCAGAGTGAGCGTACCGAAGACGCGCCCGGAGCGCGCATAGATGCGCCGGTAGAAAATGATCTGGCCGTCGTTGGTCGAGTAGCGAACGTCCACCGAGGCTTTCTCTTCCGCGCCGGGAATTGCGGGCGGAATCGCGGCTTCGATCTTCGGGTCGCGCAGATATTGGCGCAGCATCGAAAGCTGCGACTCGACGAACGGTCCGAGCGCGATATTTCCGGGAACCAGTTCTTCTGTAGCCGTCACCGTCGTGGGGAAGCCGTCTTTTTCCGCGTGTTCCATTCCGAACTCCGCCTTGATGTCCCAACCTTGCGGCACGGTCGAAAACGCCCAGCTTCCCACAGCAAATACCGCTGGCTTAGCGGATGAGGCGGGGGGCGCGGGCTTCGGCGGTAGAGGTGCCCGCGCGGCCGGTGGCGGAGGCGCCGGCGCCACGGGCATTGGTGGCGGTTCACGACGCGAAACGGGAGGCATCGGTGGCGGCGTTGCTTGAAATTCGGGTTCGGGACGCGCTGTGCCGCGTTGCTCGGCCATCGATGGTGGAGGAGGTGGAGCTGGTGGCGCAACCGGACGCGGCGCGGGAGCTGGTGCAGCGGCGACGGGTTGCGGCGTGGCGGAGAGCTTTTCGTCGGCAACCAGGCGCACGAGAAATTGCGTCTGGCCGGTGCGGATTTCGTCGCCGTTGTTGAGCGGGGATTCTTTCACGCGCGCGCCGTTGAGATAGGTGCCATTGGTGCTGTTGTTGTCCTTGACGGTGCCGCCTTGCGGACCACATTCCACCGAAAAATGGACGCCGGACATGACCGTGTCATGCGGCAGCGCGAAATTGGCGCGGCCAGCGACGCGACCGAAGGTCTTGGTTTCGCCGGTGCGCACGGCAATTTTTTCGCCAGACATCGGCCCGGCTTTTACTTCAAGGATTACGGCCACGTGATCGCCACCCTCGGTGTGAACGTCAGGACACTACCGATTAGACACCATGTTTTTGCTGACTACAAAAGATTTAAGCCCGATTCCTCAACCAAAAGCCAAGGATCCGGCAGGGCGCCTTGGGGCGCGAAATCTCGGCGGGCATTATACCGCGCCGCGCAAATCGTGAAGTTCGTGCGGCGGCCAGTACACCCGAGGGAACAGAGATTTGCGTTTAACAGGCCCGTTATCGATTGCTTGCTATGATTTGTACTGGACTCTATTTTTCCGGCCGAGGAGATCCAATATGAAGACACTTGTAGCGATTGCAGTGCTGCTCGCGGTGCCTGGTTTGGCTTCGGCGCAGGGGAAGTCCTGCGACGATTTGAAAGCGGAAATCGCGAAGAAGATTGAAGCAAACGGCGTGAAGAACTATACGCTCGATATCGTGGACAAGGACGCGCAATCAGACGGCAAGGTCGTCGGCACGTGCGGTGGCGGAACGAAGAAGATTGTTTATAGCAGGACAGCCCCATCCGGCGATTCGTCCACGACGGCAGCGGCTCCGGCGTCCGGATCGAGCAAGTAATTGACGCGGCGATCCCGCTGAAGAAAAACGATCGGGTTTTGCTGGTCTCGCGCGGAGCGAACAACGCTCCCGATGGCGCCGGGAAATTCGCGCAGGCGATCCGAGAGCTCTCTGGTTGGGCGGGGCCGATGAGATTTCCTCCGCCAATTGATCCAAATCTGCCGGGGGAATCGTGTCGGCGGAGTGGCTGCCCGAACAGAGAATGCATCGAAGCAGCGGCCTTTGCGGCCCAACCACGCGTGAAGCTTTCGCGCTCGCAGAAGCGATAATCGCGGCATCCCCATGGCGAAAATGTGATGCCTCGAGTGGATGGCCGTGTTCTCCCGAGATGCCCCCTGAAATAGACTTCTCCCCTCTCCTGCGCCAAGTGTGCAAATCTCTCGTCAGATCGTAGTCGAAGATGTCCCTTGTTTCGGCAGGCCGCTGCATCCAAACCCATTGCGCCATCTATTTGCCGATACAGTGAAGTTTAGTGGCCGAGGAATTTTTCGAGTTTTTCGACGTCGGGCTCGGCCAGATCGAGGTAGTGCTTAGCCTGAGCGGCGTCGCCGGCGGCGACGGCAGATTGCGCTTTGGCAAGATTGTTTTGCATACGTTGTTCGGCGGCAACCATATCCCCACGAAGACCGAGACCCTGCGCCGATTGCGCCTTCTTCAAATTGTCGAGGCTTGTCGTGATTGCGCCGCCGCGGCTCGAGAGTTGATCGGTTTCCGTTTCCGCTTGTTGCAAGGCCGCTGCATCAGCGGGGGCGGGCTTGGCGCCCGTCGAGCCGCTCGATTGATTTGAATCAGCAGAAGCTGCTGCGGCGCCGGAGGTCGGAGCGGAATTGGCCGATGGCTGTGACGTGCTGCCTCGCGGTGGGATGTTGACGTGCGGCGCCGAATTTTCGGCCGCATTCGAGGAAGTTGCTGAGCCTGCACGCGGAGGAATATTGATGTGCGGCGAGGTTGTGTCAGAGGCCGCGCCGGTTGAGGCGCTGGTGGCCGCCCGCGGGGGAATGTTGATGTGCGCTGTCGACGCATCAGCGGCTGGCGCGGGTGCAGAGGAAACGGCCGAGGCTGCCGAAGCCGGAGGTGCGACGGTCGTCGAACTCGGAGGTGTGCCACTTGACGAATCAGGCGTTGCAGCTGCAGCCGGTTGCGCGGCCGCGCTAGGATCCGGAGTTGCAGACGATGCGGGCGTCGCGGCCGAATCGGACGCCGACGAACTTGATTGCTGCGCGGCTTGCGTTTTCAGATGACGCGGAACGTAGAAACCGGCAGCGACCAAGACAACAAGAACCATAAGCGCACCGAGAGCGATATAGAAACCGCGGTAGCTATTTTGCGGTGCGGGCGGCATTGGTTGAGACGGGGACTTTGCAGCGGCGGCGGGGGCGGGGCGCATCGTTGGTGAGTGCGATGGCGTGAGAGAACCCGGCGCGGAGGCGAATTGCGTTGCCTGAAACGGCGAGCCCGATGACGCAGAGCCGCCGACCGATGTTTCCGCGATTGGCGGCGGAGCGACCATCGTGGGCTGAGACGCCGACGCCGGGGACGACGGAGTCGCCGGAATCATCGGCGCGGTGCCTTCGATGACTGGCATGACGCTGCCGATGGCGCGCGAGAATGCGTCCGCAGACTGGAAGCGTTTTGCGGGTTCCTTGGCGACTGCCATCATAATCAGGTCGCTGAGCGTGGCGGGGAGATCGGGGCGAAGCTCGATCGGCGGCTTTGGCATCGTTTGCAGATGTGCCTGCATGATCGAAAAACCGGTGTCGCCCTGGAACGGGCGCTGGCCGGTGACCATTTCGTAGAGCGATACGCCAACCGAATAGAGATCGGAGCGCGCGTCGGCGGGCTCGCCTTTTACTTGCTCGGGAGACATGTAGGCGATCGAGCCGACCGTAGAGTTGGTCACGGTAAGGCCGACGTCGCCGTCCTGGCGAGCGATGCCGAAATCCATGAGCTTCACGACGCCTGTGGGCGTGAGCATCATGTTCGCGGGTTTGATATCGCGATGAATAATTTTTTGCGAGTGCGCGTAACTGAGAGCTGCGAGAACCTGCTGGATGTAGCCGAGAGCCTGTCCGTAGGGAATCGCGCCCTGCTGCACGCGGGCGGCCAGTGTCGAGCCTTCGACAAACTCCATGATCATGACGAGCTGATTGTCGATGGTGAGCGCGGTGCGTAGTTCGGCGATATTCGGATGATGGATTCCCGCAAGAACTTTGATCTCGCGGATAAAACGGTCCGCAAGGCCCTTCTGGTCGGCAAGATTCGGAAGGAGAACTTTCATCGCCTCGACGCGGTCTGAAAGCACGTTGCGCACTTTGTAGACCTGCCCCATACCGCCCACGCCGAGCAGCGCGAGAATTTCGTAATCGCCTTTGCGGCTGCCTATGATGTCCTGTGTCATCTGAATTACCTCCACTCCGATCTGGTAACACTAAAATCCTGGAATAGGGCCCACAAGCTAAGGAGACTATACGACGTCTAAATTGTCCAATCGGCCGCGAGCTGGGTAGCTTTGTCGAGCATCCAGGGCGCAGCGATCAGAGGATGGCGCAGCCGGAATTTGGCCCAGTCCACGGTGTCGTCCTCCGGACGATACGCACGAGCGAGCTCCGGATAAAATTGCATGATTGTCGTAATTTGCGTTCCCTCGAGCGTGCTGGCACAAACCTTGGACGCCATTTCGTTCAACTTTGGGCCGTAATGGGGAAGCGGGAAGGGCAAGTCGATCTTGAGAGCGTCCACCATCGCCGTGAACATGAAGGCTACGTACGAGCAATATATCTCGGAATGCAGTCCCACGTTGTCGATCTCGTGGCCAACTTCGGTGGGGTGATCGAGGCCCCAGCCCTGACCTGCGTGACCGACGGGCGCCATAAACAGAACTCCCGCACCGTTCTGATGCGCAAAGCTATCGCCCAAAGAGTGTAAGCCGAGACCGAACGAAAAATTGAAATACTGATCTTTCGGGAGGTTTTTTAGAATTTTGGCTCGGCGGTCTGACTCGCCTCTTGCGCTCCGCCCATTCAGGCAATGTATACCCGCTTGAATCGAATAGACCAGATTGTCAAAAGTGGTCTCATTGCTTAACACCCGATTGCGTATGCCGAACCAGCACGGTATGAACGCCGACTTCGCCCATGCTTTCCCCGCGGCCGTCGCATCAAGCTCGTCCACCTGATCCGGCATTTGTGCGGCGAACGCATACTGCTCGGCGATCGCATGCTCGACGCCCGTCATTCGCGAGACCCAATACACCGTGTAATAGTGGCCTGCTGGTCCCCACGCGCGAGCAGTGCCGGATGTATCGGGTGAAAGATCGGGGCAACGCCTCCACGCATGAAATGCGGCCGCTGCTTCATCGGCTTCATGTTCGAGGGTGGCCGCTGTCGCGCATCCTCGTTTGCCCGCGCGGCGGCCAGAGCGACCGCGCATTTTTTGGACGACATGGGCGAACTCGTGGATGAGTACGGGAATGCTTGCGCTTCCCGAACACGCCACATCATCGGAAAGGAAAATGTTGCCCGCCGTCGTAAACGCCAACGGTATTTGCTTCGAATCACGGCGCGAGAAAAGAAATACCTTCACCCGCGACAGGTCTTCTTGAAACCATTCTCGCAGTCTATGCAGGAAGTTGTTATCCAAGGCGATCTGCAAGCAGGCTTTCAAAGTGCCCTCCGTGCCAACCCGCTGCGCGGCGACTGTGGGACGAATTGTAGCTGGGTGCCGCGCAAAAGCTGCCCCGACTCCCTCGCGTAAGAAACGGAAAATCAACCGCCGATCATTACGGTGAAGCAGCCAAGCACGATGTTGCCGCCATGCGCCGTGGTGTCACCGATGCGCGCGGCAGGCAGGCCGCCGATAAAGACGCTCGACGAACCCATCACGATTGTGTCCGGCGGGCCGACACAAGTGCACATGTCCGTGACGCGGGCGGCCGGTAGGCCACCGATGAGAACGGTCGGCTCTCCGGGCGCTAGGATCGGGCCACCGACGTGGGGAACTACTCCGGTGACCATGGGGCAAACATGCATGTCCGTGAGGCGTGCTGCTGGCGGCATCTGACCTCTCCCTGGAAATCGATCGCTTCCCGCTCTTACTCGCAAAAGCTAAATATCGATATTCGGCTTGGTCGGGTCTTTCGGGCTCGTTGCGCTGCCTGCGCTACCAGAGCCCGGCGAACCACCCGTGTTGATATTGACCAGCGTCCCTGTAATCGCGACCATCGCCGGGTTAATCGTGACGTAGTTACCACCCACTTTGATGGTGAGCATCGCGTCCGCTTCGATCACAACCTGCGCGGCTTTCAGGTAGAGCGATTCCTGGGCTTGATGCGAATACGTCATCGACGTTTCGGTCAGACCTTGCGTCACTTGCAGGGACATGTTCTGGCCGGCTTTTTGGTTGATGTTGCCCGTGACTCCGATGTGGAGATCGCCGCCGACACTTTCGACCTGGTCTTTCGCAACGGTCAGGTGACGCTCACTTTTGATCTCTTCATAGCAATCGTTTTTGACACTGATGCTCATGTCTTTTTCGGCTTGCATGATGTAACGCTCGCTGCCCATTGTGTCGTCGAAGCGAATCTCGTTGAAGTTGTCCGAACCGCCGCCCTTCGTGCTGCGGCTCCTAAAGCCACTCTGATTCTGATTGTCCGGTAGGGGGTAAGGGACGGTCTGGTCGGCGTTGTAGACGCGACCAGTAATGATGGGACGGTCCGGATCGCCTTCGAGAAAACTGACGATCACTTCTTGGCCGATGCGCGGGAGGAACATCGCGCCCCAGCTTTCGCCGGCCCAAGGATGTGAAACACGAATCCAACAGGAGCTCTTGTCATCGTTTTCTCCTTCGCGGTCCCAGAAGAACTGCACTTTCACGCGGCCGTAGTTATCGACGTAAATCTCCTCCCCGGATGGACCGACAACAACAGCGGTCTGTGGGCCATGGACGAACGGCAGGGGAGTGACGCGCGCGGGACGGAAGGGGATAGCGGAATCGATGCAAGTAAACTGATTCGAATAGTGCGATTCGGTTCCGGAAGTAACGTAGGTACCTGCGGAGGAGGCCACGTGGCGGACCTCGGTGAGTAGATATTCCTTGTTGTTCTCGGCGCGATCGTGCTCGTCGAAATCAAACAGATAACCTGCCGCCAGTGTTCGGCATGTGCCCGTTCCAGTGCCGACCAAATGACTGGCCTCCTCCTCCTGCATGCGAAGCTTGGCGACTGCCGTACCGTCGGACTGGGTCTCGTAAATTCCGGGGTAATCGTAGGTCTCGTACTTCGTGTTGCTGTCCACCTCGACAACAGTGTTTTCAGTGCCGAGCATACTTGCCGTCGGCGTTTCGAAGTTGTAATCGCCAAGAGAGTATTTGCCGGTCTTTAGTTCCTGCACAATCTGCCACCCTGTGACGACGCCTTCGATGCTTTGTGCGCCGGGCGAGTAGCGTACGGCGGACTCCACGGGGCAGGGCTGAAAGCCGCTCTTGTTGTCGGTCAGCACGAGCTTATGGTCGTCTTCGGTGTGTTCGAAGAAATAGCAGATGCCGTATTGCTCCATGAGGCGTGAAACGAAGGCGAAGTCGGTTTCGCGGTATTGAACACAGTACTCTCGCTCATCGTAGGTTTCATTGAAGGAAGTTCTGTAATTGCTTGAGAAACCGCGGTCTTCAAACACCTGCTCGATGATCTGCGGGATCGTCTTGTTCTGGAATATACGGCAGTTGGCGTTGCGGGTGAGAAACCAGAGCCAGGGCACCACTTCCATTTGGTAATGCGTGAAGCTCACATCCGTGCCAGTCTGCGCGAAGCGGCTGACGTATCCATTGAAATAACGCTCGTTCACTCCATCTGCGAGCTGCATCGAGATCGTGACTTGCTGACCAACGATCTGGTCGAAGGAGATGTTTTTCTTCTCCGAAAGCAGGTCGAGATTGAATTTGAAGAGGCGGGAGACTGCCTCGTATCCGGAAAGGTGGGCGAGGAGCAGAACGTCGTCGCCGAGAGGCGTATCGATAGAGATTAGCCTGTTTTCCTGAGTGTAATTCCCTGAGCTTCCCAAACTTCACCTCCCGGCCGCCGCCTGCGGGCACGCGAACGAAAACGAATTTACGAACCGACCGTGCTCGTGATGAAACGGCACTGCGCCTTACGAGTAAACGAACTCTCCGCCTTCACCGATGCCGACGCGAATCGATTGCAACTTCTCGCCTTCCGCCATACGGCCGAGAATCTGCCTTGAAATGTCCGGCAGCAGGGAATTGGTGAGGATGTTGTCCACGTTGCGCGCGCCGCTTTCGACTTCCGTGCAGCGCTTGGCCACTTCGTCGATCATCGCCGAATCGTAAGTCAGAGCAATTTTGTGATTTTCTTGGATGCGGCGCTGAATCTTGCCGAGCTTGAGCGTGATGATCTTCTTCAGCGCTTCGTCGCGGATCGGATAGAAGGGAACGATCACCATGCGGCCGAGAAACGCGGGCTTGAAGATTTTGTTCAGCTCAGGCTTGAGCGTGTTAACCAGTGCCGGTGCATTGGGCATTGTCTCGGGATCGGCACAGAGCTTCATGAGCTGATCGGTGCACGCGTTCGTCGTGAGGATGATGATGTTGTTGCGGAAGTCGATCTCGCGGCCTTCGCCGTCTTCCATGCGGCCCTTGTCGAAGACTTGGAAGAAAAGTTCAAGGACGTCCGGATGCGCCTTTTCGACTTCATCGAGAAGGACGACCGAATAGGGGCGCCGGCGGACGGCTTCGGTAAGCACGCCACCCTCGCCGTAGCCGACATATCCGGGGGGCGAGCCTTTCAGCGTCGATACGGTGTGCGCTTCCTGGAACTCGGACATATTGATGGTGATCAGGTTGTGCTCGCCGCCATAGAGCAGGTCGGAAAGCGCGAGCGCAGTTTCCGTTTTGCCGACGCCGCTGGGGCCGACGAGCATGAAGACCCCCACCGGCTTGATGGGATCGTCGAGGCTGGCGCGCGACGTCTGGATACGCTGGCTGATCACGTCAAGCGCGAAGGGCTGGCCGATTACGCGGCTCTCGAGATACTTTTGCAGCGAGAGGATCGTGGCGATTTCGTCTTTCAACATTTTGCCGACAGGAATGCCGGTCCATGCGGAGATGACTTCGCCGATGATTTGCGAGTCAACGCAAACGCGGATCAGGCCTGTCTCGCCCTGGAGCGCCGAGAGCTCGTTTTCTAGTTTCGAGAGATCGGCGCGAAGTTCGTCAGGAGATCGATCAGGCGCAGTTGCGACGGCAGTCGCTGCGGATGCGGCCGCCGTGGGAGCTTCGGTTGTACTTTCAACGGCTGGAGATGCTTTCGCAGCGGCCGCAGCGGCTGCGCCGCTTTCGAGCTTCGAGCGGATGTCGCGAATCTTCACAACGAGGTCGCGCTCCTTGTCCCAGCGTTCCTGTAGAGCTTTCAAGTTGGCCTGCACCGACTCGCGCTGTTTGGCGAGTTGTGCGAGGCGCTCGCTGTGATCGACTCCGACGACGGTTTCGCGGTCGAGGATGCGCTGCTGCACGTCATAGTCGTCGATCTGGCGGATCGCATCTTCAATGGCGGGCGGGGTCGCATTTTGGCCGAGCGAAAGACGTGCGCAAGCGGTGTCGAGAACGCTGACGGCCTTGTCAGGAAGCTGGCGGCCGGCGAGATAGCGGTGCGAAAGGCGAACGCCCGCGGCGACGGCTTCGTCAAGAATGCGGACTTTGTGATGCTTCTCGAGCGATGCAACGATGCCGCGCATCATGACCATGCACTGTTGTTCGGTCGGCTCTTCCACCTTGACGACCTGGAAGCGGCGCGCGAGAGCGGGATCTTTTTCGAAATACTTTTTAAACTCGGCCCAGGTGGTCGCGGCGATAGTGCGAAGTTCGCCTCGCGCCAGAGCCGGCTTGAGCAAGTTGGCTGCGTCATTCTGACCGGCCTGGCCGCCTGCGCCGATCATGGTGTGCGCTTCGTCGATGAAGAGAATGATCGGAATCGGCGAAGACTTCACTTCTTCAATCAAACCCTTGAGGCGATTTTCGAATTCGCCCTTCACGCCAGCGCCAGCTTGCAACAGCGCGAGGTCGAGCGTGCGAACGGTCACTTTCTTGAGCGGCGGAGGTACGTCGCCCTGCGCGACACGCAGCGCGAACCCTTCGACGACGGCGGTCTTGCCGACGCCGGCCTCGCCAGTCAGGATCGGGTTGTTTTGGCGGCGACGCGTGAGTATGTCGATCACCTGACGGATCTCAAAATCGCGCCCGAGGACCGGGTCGATCTTGCCGTTTTTTGCGTTCTCGGTGAGGTTGACGGTGAACTGATCGAGGTTCGGCGTTTTGCCGCCCATCGCGCGTCCGGGCGCTGCCGGACCGCCGGATTCGCCGGCTTCTGCGGCGGTCACGGTTTCTTCCGAGGAAGTCGCGACGATCTTGACGAAGTCATTGCGGAGCGCTTCGGGTTGAATCTTGGCGAACTCGCGGCTGACTTCGCGAATGATGCGCGCCAATTCCTCGTCGGTGACCAAAGCGAGGATCGTAAAACCGGTGCGGACCTCGGCGGCGTTGAAATCGATCGAGCCGACCGTCCACGCCTGCGTGAGCATCCTCAGCACGCTCGGGCTGATCGCGGGAGTGCGCGCGTTGCCGGATTTGAGCTTGTCCATGCTGCGGGCGAGCTCACCGGTGAGGCGCGATTTATCGACACCGAAGTGCTGAATGATCTTGGCGAAGTCCGCACTCTGCTGGTCGAGCAGCTTCGTGAGGAAATGCTCGATTTCGATATCGTAATGCGTGCGAGAGAGGCAAAGTCCGGCGGCCGCCTCAAGCGTCGAACGCGTCTGATCGTTGAGTTTTCCAATTAAGGCTTTCAGGTTCAGGCCCATCGCGTGCCTCGCAGTCAGAGATTTAGAATCGTTTCGTTCGGGTCCCGGGAGAGAGGCGCCGACTTCAACCACGTAACCCAGCCGAGGCGCGGCGCCGTGGCGTCTGCGGCACCGACCTCCAGTCGAGGAACATCCTCGCTTTTCAAAATCAGCTGGATTTCAAAATCAAACTCATCGTTGGCAAAGAAGCGTGTGAGCGCCTTGAGCGGCTTGAAGGCGCTGCCATCCGGCAAAAAATCCTGATAGCGCTCAAGAGACATCGGCCCAAGCTTGATGCGCACGCGCGATTGCTGATCCCAGATTTCGTCGCCGACAACGGCGCCCCAGCCGAGTTTTTGCGAATCGCTGTCTTCTTCACCGAGTTCGCACTGTGTCGCTGAATCCAGTAGATACCAAGCGCCCGTAAATTCCTCGACTTCTACGGGCACTTCAAAGAATGCGGTGATCACCTGCTCGAGAGCTACCGCCGAACGCGATTGCTGGGCAAAGAGGCTCACGAAATGGAGCAGCCCCTCGTCGGAAATCGCCTGGCGGTCTCTCATGCCGCCGGTGCCGAGGCCGATCAGGTCGCGAAGATGATGCTCGAAAATATCCTTCTCGCCCATCGCGTGGGTGACCGGGAACCGGTACTTCTCCCACGCGCGATGGAAAAAAGAGACCATGCGGTGGAGAAAGATGTCGAGGAAAGACTGCAGCGCATGATCCTTGGCCCTTTGGCGCTCGAGAACGAGTTCGCTATACGGGTAGGGAAGCACGGCCTGCGGCCCGGTCAGCCCCATGAAATTGACCATCATCCGGGCCGGCGCCTCACCTTCGGGAAAGTCGATCGATTGAATCTGGCTGGCCGGGAAACCCAGCGAAGGGTTCCCGCGAAAACGTATGGCTTCGTCTTCCGGATTCGAAAATCTCCCGACCGCCTGCCGATGCGAGGCAAGCCGCTGCAAAAGCGTGACCGCTTGGAAGAACTCGAAGGAAAACGGCTCCTCGCGGAGCGCGTCTTCAATCGGTGAGTTGTCTACACCAGAATTCGGCGTCCCGATCTCGGCTGCCATTCGTGCAACGGTTCCCTTCTCTGGGGAGTCGTGACCACCAGCTGCGTGAAACTGTTGAGCGAAACGCTCAATCCGAAAAACCGCTCGAGCACGCTGGCGAAAAGGAAAGCTCCGCTCCCGACGAACTGTGCTTCGTCAAGATTGAGCTCGACGCGCATGCCCCGCGCGAACGTAATGCTGTTGTTTCCGGAAACTCGGGTGAAATGCCGTGAACTTCGCACCTGCAGGATACTCTCGATTACGTTTTGGGAATAGGCCGTGCGCCCGAGATCGTAGAGACGCAGGATCTGCTGCAGCGCCTCGCGCCCTTCTTCGATGAGTGACAGATAATTGAGCGAAAGGTGCGAGATCAGACGCCAGAGCGTGCTCTTGCCAAGCGCGGGCCTGACGGTCGGAGTCGGTTTGCGCAGGCTGACGATGCGCTTAAAAGACGACGAGCCTTCCAGTTCGAAGTCGCCTTCTTCACCTCCGAAAGGAAGACGCGATGGAAGATCGCGGTTCGTGCACGTCGTCTTGATCGAAAGAATGCTCGAATCCGGATTCATCGACTGCATCGAAAGATCGACGAGCGAGAGAAACGTGTCGGTGCCTTCGTCGTTTGGCCGCTCCGAAGGCCGCCGCCGCGCCAGCCAAAAGCAGGACGCCTTGCGATTGCGCGAGGAATGCCGCAACGAATAGAAAGGCTCAAAAGGCGTTGTTTGCTGCGTAGCCGTGTTGATGCAGTTGACTTCATCGACCGAGAAGATTTCGGTCGAATAGGGGCGGCGAACGTCCGGCACGAGCGGATATTCGTACCGGCGCAAGTTGAGCTGAATCGGCTCGGCCACCTGCGTGAACAGATTGGCGATCGGAGAGCAGCCGAGGCGGAACGTTTTCTTCGAAAGTTCCAGCTCGAGGCGCTGCCGGCGCTCTTCGCCCGGAACTTCGGAAATCAGAAAGACAAACTCGACCGCGTCTTTGAAACCGGCTTCCCACACAGGGCCGAGCTCGGCCAAATCCACAAAGAGAAACTTTTCGGGGAAGGCAAAATATTCAAGCAGCAGGCGATGGCCCGCGAACGAACGCTCCGCGTACGGAAGCATTCCTTCATTCAACTCGAAGCCGACCGGCTTCAGCGCGCTCGGCGGCAGCACGACCGGCGGCACTTTCGAGCCCGGCGTAGGGTCGCGGACGACGATGCGATTCAAGCGGCTGAAGAGCAGTTCGTAGATCGTGTTGACCAGGCCGCCTTCGCCATCAAGGTAGAAGCGCAACTTGTCGATCTTCAGTTCCTTGAGATTGACGTCCGGTGCTGCGCGAAGTTCGAGGCGAATCGCGCCTGTTGAATCGGTGGCGCGAACCGGCGGATGCAGGCGGCTCGGGGCGCGCCATTCGCCCGCGGTTACTGTGACGGGCCAGATCGTCGTCTCATAGCACGTGCGGAAGGTACACGGAACTCCGGCGACGGGCTTGGAGAACAGCGTTGAGCCGCGCGCCACCGGAAGTCCGGTCGTCAGCTTTCCTTTTTCTGGGTCGAGCTGAAATTCGACGATCGACATCGAGGGGAGCGGCCGTACGAGCTGCGGATAGACCACGCTCAACAGCGCTTCGCTAATTTCGGGAAATTCGTCGTCGATCTTCAGATGAACGCGCGCGGCCAGGAAAGCAAATCCTTCAAGAAGCCTTTCCACGTGCGGGTCTTCGCACTTGGTCGGCTCGAGGACGAGGCGCGAGGCCACCTTCGGATTCTTTTCGGCAAACTGAGCGGCCAGTTTGCGCAGATAATCCAGCTCCCGTTCGTAATAGAGGAGCAGTTCATCCCGCATTCGGGCCTCCGGAGACGTGACAATTGCTCGACCGCAACTCAACTACGGTGTCGAACGAGATCGGCTCGGGCGCCGGATCCATCGCAAGCAATCCCTCAATGCGGAAGCGCAATTCCTGAATTCCTGTTTCGCTCGATTCGACCGGGACGATGCGGACGTTGAGAATCCGCGGCTCGAAAAGCTTGATCGCAGCGATCAGCTGGCGGCCCATTTTTGCGCGGTCCGCGGGAGAAGCGACGGCGTAGGCGGTGAAATCCGGCAGGCCGTAGACGTAAACAGAGCGGTTTACTTCCTTGAGACTTTCGTCAGGTTCCTGAAAGATCCGGCGGGAATTCAAAAGCCATTCGAGGTCGCGTTGCACCGCGGCTTTCACGATCCGAACCGATTGCGAGCGGGTGAGAGGGGCCTCGGAGGTCATCTTCGGCTCACGGTCGATCAAGCGGTCCAGCACGGACAACGTTACGGTGACGTCGCCTTGGGATCGGGCCATTGTGAGGGACTATCCTGCCGTCAGCGCCCGCGCGGGATCCAGGCGGCAGATGCGCTCGAAAAGTTTTTGCTTTTCCGAAGAGCTTTCTTTAATTCTCGTGCTCAGTGTCATGAGTGTTGAGAGCGCCGTGCCAATCATTTGCCTGTCTTCCCATTCGTCGAGCTTGTGATTCTCGATCGCGGCGGCAATATCGTCGAGCAGCGGTTGCGCGATCGCATCCTTGCCCGCGGCTACGCATAACTGAACAAGCTGCAGCTTGCGGCGGAAGCGCTCGCGCCCCGATGTCTGGCTTGCGATTTCGCGCTGCATGATTTCGAACGCCTTTTCCGCCAGGCCGGCTTTCAATGCTTCGGTCGCGACGTCGTAGCGGTCGGCGCTCTTCGAGGGCCACGAAGGTTCTGGAGCCACTGAAGAAATCGCATCGGACAGAGCAGCTTGCGCCGACTCGGCCGCGCCGTTGCCTTCCACCGCAGACGACGGTCCCGAACCAGAGGCGGAAGGGCGCAGCAAGCGAAGAAGCCATGTGCGGGTGTCGCCATTGGCTGCCGGTGTGTCGTCGAGCAGGGAAGCGTCCAGCAATTCGGGAACGTCGTGCAGCAAGACTTTCAATTCGAGGCGAATGGCTGCGGCGATGGGTTCGTAATCGCTGCCAAGAGCGTTACACGCGTCCACCACATGCTTTTGCAGATCGAGCCACGCGCGGCTGCAGGGAAGAGACATCGCGTTTTCGGCGATCTCAAGAAGCTCGGTCCATTTTTCGGCGAGCGCAAGGCGCTTTACTTGCTGACGAAGTTCGGTCGGCGGCGCTTCGAGCAGCGCGGCGTTTGATAGACGCGCTGCAGCGCGAAGTTCGCCCCAACGCAGCCCGCGCATCATGAGGTACGGTGCGGGGCTGAGCGGTTCTTTCTGGCGCAAGAAAGCGGCGGCCTTGGCGATGCTTGCGATCACTTCGCGGCGGTCGGCCGGTTCCGAGCTTGTCATCACCGAGATGATGATGCTGGGCATGGCGCTGCGGGATCCGCCGCCAGGCGCTCCACCCTCGGCAGATCCAACTTCGGCGCCCCCTTCGGCCTGCGTTTCCTCGACCGGATCGGGCTCAGTCTCGCGCTTTTTCTGGAGCAGGCTGTGGACCGTGTGACGGATTTCTTCGAGAGCCGTCTTGAGCTTGCCGAACGATGGGCCGGCATTGCCGAATTTTTCGTCGCAGGTTTCGTCGAGATTCTTCAGGGCTTCGAGACAGCCGTCCAGATCCTTTTCACACTGAACGTAAAAGGCCTTCGGGGTTTCGACGAAGGCTTTATCGAAATCTTCGGGGGTGAGCTTGCCCTCTTTGATGCGCGTTTCGCGCTGGGTGCGTTCTTTTTCGCCGCTGACTTGAGCTTCGTAGCCGACCGTGCGCGACTCCTTGTATTTCACGAAGCCATAGCCCGCGCGCGTGATCGGGACGTTTCTCACGGTGAAGTCGATCGCTGAGCCAAGCCAATCGAGTGGCGCGGCGCGCAATTCGAGATCGCCGTCATCGATCGGCGGATACAGCGTGTCCCAGAAATTGGCGACCACGCCCCGGCAGAGTGCGAGACCCTGTCGGAGTCCGCCATAGCCCTCCGTGCGAAGCATCGCTTCGGTGAGCCACGCGCAGAGCTGGAGATCTTTTGTTTTTGTGGCGAGAGCTTCTTGCGTGAGCTTCAAGACCAGCGGAACGTCAGCAGCTTTCCGCTCCTGCTGCCACGCGCCCTGATCGAGGCCATCGTCTTCGCGGCGCGCTTCTTTGATTTTGTCGTAGAGAAGCAGCTTCGAATCGTAGCGGACATCCACACCGCTCGGGTTTTCGCCGGCAATGGGGTTCAAAAGGTCTTCGCGGAGAGGCATTGGTTTTCGGTTCCGTTCAGTTTGCTGGCGCCGGCGCCGCTGCACGCTTATCGAATTCGATCGAGCGAACCTCAAGCAGAGGGACTTCCTCGTCGTCCATCAGCAGGATTTTCTGGCCCGAAGGATATTCCGCCCCGTGTTCGTCGGCGGCCCAGTCTGTCATGCGGCCGAGCCACACCGCTTCATTCTCATTCTTCCAGGAAAACGGATAGATCACGGGAATCAGCACTTCGCCCAGTTCGGTACTTTTGAATTCAGGTCCGGTGCGGACCAGCGCCGGGGCCCAAAGCGTATCACGCAAGCGCTTGGGTGCTTCCATCTCGACTGCCTCGATGTGCTCAAAAGGAATCCAGAGATACGCGCCCGCGGCATAGACTTCGAGTCGAGCGCCAAGATCAGGATCGGCGTCGCGCAGGGAAGTGAAACGCTTGCCGTTGAGGGTGCCTGAAACCGGGGCAGGGGAGGAACCCTTGGAGAAGTCTGCCTTTTCGAACGTCTCGTTGCGGATTTTTTCCGCGTGGAGCGCGGAATAGTAAAGGACGGCGCCCAGTTCCTTTTGGCCATCGCCCTGCGCGAGAACGCCCAGTTGCTTTTCGGCCCGGATCAAATCGCCGGACGCGCAAAGCAACTCGAAAAGGAAAGTACGCTGCGTCGAGTCAGCCGGGTGGTCGCGAAGGTACTCCGTAAGCTCCTTCGCGGCCGCCCGAACTTTCCCTTCTTCGAATAGGCGTTTGGCTGTGGTTGCGTTCGCCATGAGATTCGGAAAACTCCGACTCAGAGCGGCTCGTGCTTCTGGTTGTCCCAACCCTTGATGACTTGCGCCTCGAGCTTGCCGGCATCCTCGTTCGCGAAGCCGAAGTAGACCTTCACGTAATTGAACGAGATTGATTCGACGGGGGGCTCACCACCGCCACCACCACCGGTGCTGAAGCTCGACACGATCGCGTTGGTGAGCTTGATCGACAGGAATGTCTGGGACTTGCCGTCAAGTATCTTGTTGACGTCGAGCTCGATATCTTCAGCCATTCTCTTGCCGCCCGTCATGTTGGCGAAGAGAAGGGGCGAGGACTTGTCCGCGAACTTTGAGATCGTCAGATCGCTCAGGTGCGTCTGGCCAACCGTTTCCGCCGAGGCGGAGGACTGGGACCCAACCGGAAGAGATCCAGCCCATGAGAACGAGAGGACTTCGATGGTATTCTCGAATCCCTTGACGTTGCTCGAGCCTGGAATGCTCTTGATTTTTACGAACATACTGGCTGCCATTTTTTGCTCTCCTTATCCTGCGATAGTTTTCACGTTCCCAACTTGAAGCAACCAACGCACCACTGGCCCCAGACACAGACCTGCAAGCGAGAGTGTCCCTCAGGCGGCGATTACTTCGCCGGCGCGGGCAGCTCTGCAACCAATCGCAGGGAAACGGTTAGTTCGTCCAACTGGAAGTGAGGCCGCAGGAAAGCGACCGCACGATACACGCCCGGTTTGCCGGGTACTTCGGAAACGTCGATGCGGGCTTCGCGCAGCGGCTTTTGGGCCTTCACCGTGGGCGATGCCGTATCGTCCGGCGTGACGTATTTGAGAATCCAGCGATTCAGGAACGACTCGGCCTCGTCACGCGACATGAAACTGCCGATCTTGTCGCGCATCATCGCCTTGAGGTAGTGAGCGAAGCGGGAGACCGCCATGATGTATGGCAACTGCGCAGATAGGCGCGCGTTGGAGTTTGCCGAATCCGAATCGTAGACTTTCGGCTTCTGGCAGCTTTGCGCGCTGAAGAAAGCGGCATAATCAGTTCCCTTGCAGTGTACGAGAGGCACAAAACCGAGGTCCGCGAGTTCCTTCTCGCGGCGATCGGTGATGGGCACTTCAGTGGGGCACTTAAGAGCGAGGTCGCCTTCGTCCGTGTAGAAGTTGTGGACCGGAAGACCTTCCACCAACCCGCCACCTTCGACGCCCCGCATCGCCACGCACATGCCGTATTGCGAAAACGAGTTCGTCATGCGCGTTGCGAGCGAATAAGCCGCGTTCATCCAGAGGTACTTGGAGTGGTCAGTGCCGTCGACGTGCTCTTCGTAGGCGAATTCCTCGATTGGTTTGGTGTCCTTGCCGTAAGGAACGCGCGAGAGCGTGCGGGGCAGGCAGAGAGCTACGTAGCGCGAATCCTCACCCTGACGGAACGACTTCCACTTCGCGTACTCGGTGCTATCAAAAATCTTCGCGAGGTCGCGCGGCGCGTCCAGTGAAGTGAAGCTTTCCAGATTGAGCAGGTCCGGAGCAGCTGCACTGAGGAACGGCGCGTGGGCCTGTGCCGCGATGTGGGACACACCTTCGAGCAGTGCCATGTCCTCGGGATGCTTGCCGAACTCGTAGTCTCCAACCAGCGCGCCGAATGGAGCGCCGCCGAAGACGCCGTATTCTTCTTCGTAAATCTTCTTAAACAGAGCGCTCTGATCGAACTCAGGCGCCTTTTCGATGTCACGCAGCAATTCTTTCTTGCTGGCATTAAACATGCGAATTTTGAGGCCAGTTCCTGTTTCGCTATGATCCATCAGGTGTTTCACACCGCGCCAGGAGCCTTCGAGCTTCTGGAACGACGGATGATGCATGATTTCGTTCAGCTGGAGGGACAGAAGATGATCGATCTGCGCAATGCGCGCGTTGATCATCATCTCGGCGTCCTTTGCGACCGTCATCGAGCCATCGAGAATCTGGGCGACGAACTCCTTCACCAGGTTCTTGCCGCGCTCGCGAGACGGCGCGTCGGTGCCGAACCGGCCCTGGCTTACGATCTGATCGAGCAGACTCTGTTCCTGGGTCTCGGTTGTTGCCGCGGCTTGTTTGCCCGCAGACTTTGCGTCAGCCATTGGAGCCTCCGTCGTCGGGTTTGATTTCGCCCTTCAGCTTTTCAAGCTTTTCCGTGTTGCCGACGGCGTCGAGGAGCAGTTCCTCGAGCTTGTCATTGCCCTGCATGCTGCCGCGGAGATCGGCGAGGCGCGTCCGCAGGTCCATGAGCTCCTTGAGCGGCTTCACCTGCTTAGCCACGTTGGCCGGCTCGAAGTCTTCCATCTTCTTGAACTTCAGATCGACCTTGAGCTGCGGGGCATTGGGATCTTCGCTGAGCTTGTTTTCGACCGCGTAGGAAAGGTGCGGCTTCATGCCTTCAAGGACGCTGTCAAAATTGTCGGGGTTGACTTCGACGAACTTGCGGTCCTTCAGCCTCGGCAACGGCTCCTCCGGCTGACCGGTAAAGTCACCGAGGACTCCGACGACGAACGGCAATTCCTTGATTTCGATTGCGCCGCCCACTTCCACGTCGTACGTGATTTGCACACGAGGAGGACGAACGCGATCGAGCTTATGCTGAGCGCTCTGCCTTGCCATGTAAGCACCCTTCCTTTCGGGATTTCAAAGAAGCTTGTCTCACGCTGTGAGGACCGATCGGCCAGACGAACTTGTAACCGAACGGCCTCATCTCTGGGGAATTCCACCGGCCAAAAACCGTACATCCGTACGTCGGCGCGTATATGGACCTAACCCTCGGTAACTTCGTGAGCCACTGGCTTTAACACACGCCCCTGCCAGTGTCAAGGGTCCTTCCAGTTTCCCGATGAAGCTGATCGCCAAAGGTTCCGCAAACGAATTGCCATTTGGCGCAGAGCGATTGATTGCGTCAGGAAAGAGCTGTGTTATCCTCCGCCGCGGTCTTTTTCAAGGGGCAACGTCTCAAAATGACGCAACCGGCCATCATTCCCCCGTCGGCCTCTGACGCCGAGCGCCTCAGAAGTTTCCTCACGGACTCGGGA
>DATMLZ010000035.1:0-10739 GCA_035569955.1 Candidatus Acidiferrum sp. | reverse complement strand
CGCCTTCGGCGCGGCAAGTGGGGCAGCAACGAACGCGAGAACAAGCGTCGCCAAAATGGCGATCGCCGCCTTGGCGGAAAGCGCGAATCGGGCGGCCGTTGCGTAACGGCTGGGTCTATGCAGGATCATGAGAACATCCATCTTAGAGATACATCCGCCCAAAGCAAAGTTGTACTTGGGTTTGGACGGGACCTCCGCCCGGTCGTTTGCCTCTGAAACAGCCGCGGCACTAAAATAAGCATCGAGCCCAGACGACGCAATCGGGGAGATACAACCATGTCAATGAGTGAGGCCCTGCTCCGCGAATTCGATCAAGAGATGACCACGACCCGCAAATTTCTCGAGCGCGTGCCCGAAGACAAGACCACATGGAAGCCCCACGAGAAGTCGATGGCGATGGGCCGGCTCGCCGCGCACGTCGCCGAACTCCCCGGCTGGGCCGCCACCACGCTGACGCAGGACAGCCTCGATATCAACCCGCCGGGCGGGCCGGGATTTACTCCCATGCAGATGACTTCGCGCGCGCAAGTGCTCGAGCTTTTCGATACCAGTGTCGCCAAAGCCCGCGCCGCGATTTCCGCCGCGTCCGACGAAGACATGATGAAGCCCTGGTCGCTACTCAACGGCGGCAAGACGGTTTTCACAATGCCCAAAGCGGCCATTCTGCGCACATTCGCCTTCAGCCACGTGATCCATCATCGCGCGCAGCTCGGCGTCTATCTTCGCCTGAACGATATCGCCGTTCCCTCAACCTACGGCCCTTCCGCCGACGAAGGGCGAATGTAAGACGCATTCCGGCCGGGCTGAAGTTGGTTTGTGCCGCTCAAGCGATACTGGAACAAGTACTGTTGCGAGGTCACTGCCTGCGAGCCGCTTTAAGGGACATGTTAACCGGCATGCCTGAACTCGGCGGGTGCGCGGTTATCGACCGATCAACCGCCTCGAGCGGCCCGCGCCAAACCAGCCACCTGCTTGACACCGCTTCGGCGCCGCTCCTAAGCTCGTCGCGTGAAAGTCACCCGTCGCGACTTCGTCAAGATGGCGGTAGCAGCCACGGCTCTTCCGCGCGCGAGCTTTTCGCAAGTTGCTGCGCCCCCGGCTTCACACGAACCCCTGCGCGAACTTCCTTACGCCGCAGTCCAACTTGCCGCCGGTCCTTTCAAGCAACAATACGACGCGTTGCAGGCGCACTATCTTTCGCTCGATAACGACCGCCTGCTGAAGGTCTATCGGCAACGCGCCGGCCTGCCCGCTCCCGGTGCGGACATGGGCGGCTGGTACGACCTCAACGGTTTTGTGCCGGGCCATGCGCTCGGCCAATTCATTTCCGGCCTGGCGCGGTTGGCAGCGGGCACCGGCGATCAGGCCTGCCACGAGAAGGTGCACGCTCTCGTAACGGGTTTTGGCGCGACGCTCGGCCCGAACAACCAATCGATACTCAGGCCCGAAACGAATCTCTGGACCTGCTACACACTCGACAAACATTTTGTGGGCCTGATCGATTCGGCTCGCCTCTGCAATATCACCGAATCAAAGGATCTGCTCGCGCGCGTTCTTCGCGGGGCGAAGACGCTGCTCCCTGCGCAAGGCCGCAACCGAATCGGCAAGAAAGATCCGCCTTACGATGAAACCTACGTCATGCCCGAGAATCTTTTCAACGCGCATGAACTAAGCGGCGACCCCGCATTTCAAGAACTCGCGATTCGTTATCTTTTGGACCACGAATATTTCGATCCGCTCGCGCGCGGCGAAAATCCACTGCCAGGTCAACACGCCTATTCACACGCCATCGCGCTCAGTTCGGCGGGCAAGGCGTATCTCACGCTCGGCGACGTGAAATATCGCGACGCGATGCGTAACGCATTCACGCTGCTCACCACGCAGCAGCAGTTCGCTTCCGGAGGCTGGGGGCCAAACGAAACCTTCATCACGCCTCATCGCGCTGAGCTCTACGCCTCACTATCGAGCACGGTCGACCACTTCGAAACGCCCTGCGGCTCCTACGCCGCGACCAAGCTTGCCCGCTATTTGCTGCGAACGACCGCCGATCCGCGCGAGCGCGTCGGGTACGCGGACTATCTTGAACGCGTGCTCTACAACACGACCCTTGCGGCGCGCCCGCCAGATTCGGACGGTGATTATTTCTACTACTCGACCTATTCACCGATGGCAACGAAGGTCTATTACAAAAGCAAATGGCCGTGCTGCTCGGGCACGCTCTTGCAGACCGTCGCCGACTATCCAATCGACATCTATATGCAATCCGAACAGGGCATCGATGTGAATCTCTACATTCCGTCGGTCGTTTCCTGGACGCAGGGCGGTGGGCGGATTTCGCTGGCGATGGAAACCGACTATCCGGCGGCGGATCAGGTTTCGATTTCGATCTCGCCAGAGCGGCCGGCCGACTTCAGGCTCGGTCTGCGGGTGCCCTCATGGGCGAATGGCAAAGCAAAGGTCACGATGGGCGGTCAAGCAATCGCATCAGGCGTCCCGGGAACCTCGATTGAGATCCGGCGCCGTTGGAAGTCAGGCGATGCGATTCGCCTGACGATCCCGCAGGATTTTCGCGTTGAACCGATCGAAGAACACTACTCGGCGACCGTCGCGCTGATGCGCGGCCCTCTTCAATACGTCGCTTTGAGTCCGCCGAAGGGGTTGAATGAAGACCGTATGGCGCTGCCGGGTAATTTGCGCGAGCAAGACACGCAGACGTTCCTTGAAGGCTCCGGTTCGCGCCAGGTCACGTTCGTGCCGCTCCACCAGATAGGCCCGGAAACCTACACGAGCTATTTCAGTCGGGCGTGAGCACCGTTCGGGAACTTCGACAACGGCGTCGGTGTCTGACCGAACCGTCACCGCGTTTTTGCCGGCTCCCCGCGGCATAGAGTGCCAATCAACCGAACAGGCGCCAAGGAGGTTCGCCCATCAGTACCCGCCAATCGCAAATCAGGTTTCCTCCGCGTTTCATAGCGCGTGGCCACGTAGCCCAACTCCGCTTCACCCGAGATCTTCTTCTCTGCTTTACCGCAGCTGCGACGATCTTTGCGCAAACACCTCAATCGAGCGCGCTGGCTCGAACCGCGGTACGCTCGCAAAGATCCAAGAGCGCGATGAATTTTGACGTTGCTTCGATCAAACGAAATACTTCCGGCGCCCCCGCATACCGCGCAAGCTCGAATTTTCCATTGGGTATGGGCGATAGCTACTCGCCCAATGGTGGCCTGTTCACCGCAACAAACTTTGGCGTTTCCGCGTTTATCCAATTCGCTTACCGTCTCTCGTCCAGAGAAACACAGGCTTTGCAATCTCAATTGCCGAAGTGGGCCAACGAAGAACGGTTTGACATCGAAGCCCGAGCTGGCAGCGAAGCGACGAAAGACCAGATGCGCTTGATGATGCAGTCTCTGCTGGCGGACCGGCTGAAGCTCGCCGTACACACCGAGACTCGCGAAGGTCCCGTATTCGCGCTCGTCCTTGCAAAACCTGGGCAGACCGGCCCGCAACTCCACCGACATTCATCCAATTCGCCTGCCTGCGGCACTTTCACCCTTTCCGCCTCCGCCAGGCAAGCCGACGGCACTCCGACCGCTTGCGACGTGTTTCTCACGCTCGTCGACTCCGAGCACGTACACACCGGCGCTCGAAACGTGAGCATGGCCATGATCGCGGGGGCCATGCCCCTGCCAGGCATGGGAACGCTCGACCGTCCAGTCGTAGATCAAACAGGGTTGTCGGGGACTTTCGATTTCAGCATTGACTGCGCGCCGGAAGCCGCGGCGGGGCCCAGCGTGCAGAGCCCTGAGACCCCGCCGACGTTTCTCGAAGCTCTGAAAGACCAGCTCGGCCTCAAACTCGAATCAACGACGGCCAAGATCGAAACTCTTTATATTGACCACATTGAGGAGCCCTCGCCAAATTAGCGGCAAGGCCCTTGAACCGGGCCACTCCTAACAGACGAGCCGCGATTCACCGAAAAGTTTCTTGTCGCTCGGATTGGTGTGACTGCGATCGCAAGCCCGTTTTTCCGGGATTGCGCCCAGCGAGGAACAGACGGCGGGACAGTTCACCGTCGACTATTGATTCTCCCTGAGTGTGTCGTACCGGGTGATCACGTAACCCAGCGCCGCTCCGAGAAAAACATCGGACGGATAGTGCGCGCGATCCGGCACACGCGAAAAACTGACCAGGGCGGCTATACCGTACGCGGCAAAAGGGACCCAGCGATGGTTACCGTATCGCCGGGCGATCACCGTCGCAATCGAGAACGCTCCCGCGGCGTGTCCGGAAGGAAAACTGCTGCCCTTTCCAAACGGGCTGACCGTGCTATGAAAAAACGTGTGCGTGTAGTCGCTCCCGAAGGGCACAGCATTCGGCCGGATTCGTCGCGCGGCAATCTTGATGACGACGTGGGGAATCGCACTGTCCGCATAAGCTTCGCCCGCAAGCAGTGCCGTTCGCTCGGCGTAACTGTCATGCCGAACAAGGCCGAAAATATAGAGTGAAGCGGGTACGGCGGCTTCAAGGCTGCCGGTGAAAGCTCCGTTGAATGTTTCATCGAACCGATTCCAATCCGTCGTGCGGCCAAAATACCGCATCGCGGGTGGATCGGCTTGGACCAGGCCCGCGGTCGTGCCCACGATGGCAGCCGCCGGTATGAAGTGCTGTCCCTTGGCCAAATCGATCGGAAAGAGCCAAACCAGTTTTTGATCGCGAAGAATGTTGAAGGGCAGCTTCTTCCAAGTCACGTCGCCGTTGACAAGCGGGTTTGCCGAAGGAGGAATGGCCTTGCTCGAGGAGTATTGTGCGGGCGGTTCGGGCAGTACATTGACACGAGGCAGCAAGACTTGCGCAGGGCAAGCCATCGTGGCGCAAATGACCAAACTTGAGATCCGAAGTGCCGCGGAAAGCGTCTTTGCTTTTTCCATAACCTGAATAGAATCTGAAATTTACACAGCCCCCGACCGTTGGGCAATGCTCGCCCGGGCTCAGGCAACCAGCAATACGCAATATTCCCTAGCGTTAATCGTGAGGCTCCTTGACGGCCGTTCTCGGATCGAGGATGAATCGCGTAGGAGTGAGACCTGGCCCTCGCCCCGTTCACTTGCCTCTGCCTTATTGATAGGCGCACAATCGCTGTGTTAGCATCCCGACCTTGTCGATCTGATGTTCCTTCGGGCGTTGGAACCGGGGTCGACGGGAAACGGGCCGCTGAGACCGGGCACACCGGTAACGGCGGACATCGCGCACCAGCAGGACGGCGTGATGTTCCAAGCAACGCGCAGCGCCAACTCGCTTCAATCCCCCAGTCAATTGCGAAATGCCTGTCCACCGAGGTGGATTTCCGCCTCCGGGGATTTCCCCGATGTCATTCCGCTCGTTCCTCAAACCGATATTTCGCAATTCGTTGCATTCGAACATTCCGCACACGTTTGCTCCGCGCCCCACCTTGGAAAATCTCGACACGCACCAGGAGAGGTGACATATGAAAGCCTATGAAACCGAATGGATACGCAACGTTGGCATTGTAGGCCACGGCGCCACGGGGAAAACCCAGCTCGTGTCGTCGTTGCTCTTTACCGCCGGGATGACGCCGCGGCTCGGGAAAGTTGCCGAAGGCTCGGCACCGACGGACTGGGATGAAGAAGAGATCGCGCGGAAGATATCGATTCAAACGGGCGTCGCGTTTTCCGAATGGGCGCCGTCAGGCAAGGCCGAGAAAACCAAAATCAATTTTCTGGATACGCCGGGCTACTCCACTTTCATCAATGATACGAAAGCCTCGATGATCGCCGCGGATGCGTCGCTGATCGTCGTGGACGCAGCTTCGGGCGTGCAAGTCGTCACGGAAAAAGTCTGGGACTATGCGACCGAATACGATCAGCCGCGCGCGTTCCTGATCAACTGGATGGACCGCGAGCTTGCGAGCTTTGAGCGCGCGCTTGAATCTCTGCAGCAAGTCTTCGGACGCGGTGTGATTCCCATCGAGCTGCCCATCGGCTCGGAAAAGAACTTTCATGGCGTGATCGACCTCGTCACGATGAAAGCGATGAACTATACGCCGGACGGAAACGGCAAAGCCACGACCGGAGAGATCCCGGAAGACATGGCCGAGCAGGCAAAGGCCGCGCACGAAGCGCTGGTGGAAATGGTGGCCGAAGGCGACGACGCGCTGATGCAGGAATTTTTCGACCAGGGCACGCTCCCGATCGAAGATCTGAAAAAGGGCCTGCGCGAAGCCGTGGCCGCGAAGCGAATCTTCCCGGTGCTGCTCAGTTCCGCTCTCCACAATATCGGCAGCGACGCTCTGCTCGATTTCTTCGTCGATATTTTCCCTTCGCCGGCCTATCACAACGATACGCTCGGCTACGATGCGCCAGATCGTGCTCATCAGACGGCCGACCACCAACTGAAGCGCAAAATCGCAAGCACCGAGCCGCTATCGGTTTTCGTGTTCAAGACGCTGACCGACCCCTTCGCCGGGCGCATCACGTACTTCAAAGTCATGTCCGGCGTGCTCAAAAATGACGCAAACCTGAGCAATTTCAATCGCAGCTCGCAGGAGCGCTTTCAGCATATTCAGGTCGTTGAAGGCAAAGCTGCGACCGAAGTTGCCGAACTTCGCGCCGGCGATATTGGCGCGGTCATGAAATTGAAAGACACGCTCTCGGGCGATGCGCTGGGTGATAAAGCGGCGCCGATTTTCTATCCGGGCGCGCGAATTCCAGAACCCTCGATCACCTTTGCCGTCGAACCGAAGACACGCGCGGACGAAGACCGAATCGGAGTGGCCATTCACAAGATACTCGAGGAGGATCTGGCGCTGCGGTTCGGGCGAGATCCGCAAACCAAGGAATTCCTGCTAAGCGGCTCAGGACAGCAGCACATTGAAGTCGTCGTCGCGAAATTGCGCAAGCGGTATCACGTCGAAATGACGGTGAAGCCGCCCAAGGTGCCCTATCGCGAAACGATTCGCGGCAAGGCCGACGCCGAAGGCAAGCACAAGAAACAGACCGGCGGTCACGGGCAGTTCGGCCTCTGCCGGATCAAGATGGAGCCGCTGCCGCGCGGTCGCGGGATCGAGTTTGTGGATGATATTTTCGGCGGGTCGATTCCCAAGAACTGGATTCCGTCGGTTGAAAAGGGAGTTCGCGACTCAGCCGAGCGCGGATTCTTGGCCGGTTTTCCGGTAACCGATTTTCGCGTCAGTCTCTACGATGGCAAGTATCACGACGTCGATTCGAGCGACATGGCGTTCAAGATCGCGGGATCGCTGGCGTTCAAGGAAGCAATGAAGCAGGCGCGGCCGGCGCTCCTTGAACCCATCATGAATGTGGAAGTCTACGCGCCCGATCAGTACTCGGGCGACCTGATGGGACATCTGAGCGGCCATCGGGGAAAAATTAACGGTAGCGAAGTGCGCGGGCACAGTGTCTTGATCAAGGCACAGGTGCCGCTTTCGGAAATGCTGAGCTACGCGAACGAGCTGACGTCTCTGACGCAGGGGCGCGGCAGCCATTCGATGGAGTTTTCGCATTATGATTACGTGCCATCCGAGCTTGCCGACAAAGTGATCGCCGCGCACAAGCCGCACCACATTGCCGACGAGGAGACCGCAGCCGCTTCGGCTTAGGACAATCAGAACAGGGGGCGGCTATCGTGCGCCGAAGAGTTTGGGCAGGAACAAGTCTGTGTGCTCGCGATGATCGTCGAAAGCGGCGCCGAATTCGCCCGCGAGCAACGTCTCCTGTTTGCGTGCCTTAAAAGCGAAGATCACCACAAAAAGGATCGCGTCCAGAACGGCCGCGTACGGTCCGGTCGCAAGGGCGCTTCCGGACATCTCCGTCAAAATTCCGGTGTAAATCGGACGACCGATTCGCGCCTATGGTCCGCTCCGAATGAGCTTGTGCTCGGCTTTCAGAGCGTCGGTGGCGCTCCAGTCGCGGCCGATGTGAGTGCGCGCCCAGATCGCGATTGCAACGCCGGCGGCGGCGATGACGCCACCCACAAGTCCCGAGGAAGAAATCGCTCGCTCTGTATGCCCAGTTGCGAATCGTCGGCACGAAATAGCAATAGGTAACCGATGGCGGCGGTGAACACGCGGCGCGCGATCCCCGCGCTGCCCTCGCTTCGCTCGATTGGCTTGGCCGAAAAGCTCGAGACAAACCAGTAGAAGACGAAAACAATCCACGAAGCGTCGATCACCTGCCCCGGGCCAAAGTTCATGCCGATACGTCCACCTTGTCCTCTATACGCAACCGATGCCGCTCATATTGCACCGCATCTCTCGCCGGAATAAGCCAATCGCCATCGCCAATTTGGCGCTTGCGATTTCGCGTCCAGATGCCTCAACCTTTGAAGCATCATGAACAATTCGAAGAACCGGCAAGGCAATTCGACGCTCGCGATCCATGTGGGCGAGGAGAAATTCGGCGTAAGCGGACCGGTCGGTGTACCGATCACGCGGACCTCCGGCTTTACATTCGCAAATAGCGAGGAGATGAAGCGCTGGGCGGAGGGAAAGAGCTCCGCCTACATATACACGCGCTACGGCAATCCGACGCTCACGGTCGCCGAAGCAAAGATTGCTGCGCTCGAAGGCGGCGAGGCCGCGGTGGTGACGGCATCGGGCGCCGCAGCAATTTCAGCCGCGTTGCTCGCCCAGGTGCGCGCAGGTGACGAGATTATTGCGACAGCGCAGCTTTATGGCGGCAGCTACCGGCTGATGCGCGACATTTTCCCCCGCTTCGGGATACGCGTCCGGTTCGTGGGTTCGGACCTGGCAGGCGTCGAGCGGATGGTGAGTCCGCGGACCAAGGCGCTTTACATCGAAACGCCGACAAATCCGACCCTTCGCCTGGTCGATTTGGCGAAAGCGGCCGCGTTTGCGAATGAATGGGGGATTGTCGCGATCATTGACAACACGTTTGCGACTCCGATCCTGCAAAAGCCGCTCGACATGGGCTTCCATTTGTCGGTGCACAGCGCGAGCAAGTATCTCGCCGGTCATTCGGACCTAATCGCCGGCGCGGCCGTCGGCAGTGCGGAAATGATCCGCAGGGTGCGCGAGTACATTATTTACCTGGGCGGATCGATGGACCCCGGCGGGGCATTCCTGCTGATTCGCGGGATGAAGACACTGGGCGTGCGCATGGAGAAGCAATGCGAAACGGCGGCGGTCGTGGCGAAATTTCTGGCGAAGCATCCGAAAGTGGCGCGCGTGATGTATCCGGGCCTGCCGTCGCATCCCGATCACCAGCTGGCGAAAAAACAGATGAAGCATTTCGGCGCGATGTTGGCGTTCGATTTGAAAGGCGGGATCAAAGCGGCGCGCCGGTTCAGTGACCGCATTCGTGTTTTCCTGCTCGCTGCGAGCCTCGGCGGCGTCGAATCACTCGTCAGCCTGCCGATGTACACGTCTCACTACAAGATGACCGCCGAAGAACTGCGCACGGCAGACGTAACTCCGGGAACCGTACGCGTTTCGGTGGGACTTGAGGACGCGCCCGACCTGGTCCAAGACTTGCGGCAGGCACTCGCATAAAGCCATTGCCCGATTACGCGCTTTTACGGCGAGCGCGTATAATCGTCGGGCTGTAAAAAATTTCAGCCAAAGGCTGACTTTCGAATTTCGACAAGGAGCTGCTTTCCGATGGCTTACACGCTGCCCGATCTCCCTTACTCTTTCGACGCCCTCGAGCCCTACATTGACGCGAAAACGATGGAAATCCATCACGACAAGCATCACAACACGTACGTGACCAATTTGAATAAAGCGCTCGAAGGCCACGCCGATTTGCAAAATCTTCCGGTCGAGCAACTGCTTAAGGATCTCAACAAAGTTCCTGAAAACATCCGGACGGCCGTGCGGAACAACGGCGGCGGCCACATGAACCACTCGATGTTCTGGAAGATCATGAAAAAGGGCGGGGGAGGCGAGCCTGGCGGCCCGGTGGGTGATGCGATCAAGGGCGCGTTCGGTAGTTTTGCCGACTTCAAAACCAAGTTTGCTGCGGCTGCGACGGGCCGGTTTGGCTCAGGCTGGGCTTGGCTGTTGGTTCGCGACGGAAAAGTGGTGATCGAGTCGACGCCGAACCAGGACAACCCGATCATGGACGGCGGCAAGGCGTTCTTCGGGCTCGACGTTTGGGAACACGCTTACTACCTGAAATATCAAAACAAGCGGCCCGATTACATCGAGGCATGGTGGAACACCATCAACTGGGAGCGGGTAGCCGAGAATTTTGCGGCCGCGAAAAAGTAGGGCCGGGCCGCGCTGGGCGATTGCGGCTTTGCGTCCGAGTTGCTGCACATGCCGAGCAGCCGGGGGTGAAGCCGCATTGCTATTTCTGATGTGCCCTCGCCAAACTAATCGACGCGTTCGATGATCGTCGCGATTCCCTGGCCCACGCCGATGCACATCGTGCAGAGCGCGTAGCGACCGCCAGCATGTTCCAACTGATGGAGCGCGGTCGTGACCAGACGCGCGCCACTTGCGCCGAGTGGATGACCGATGGCGATTGCTCCGCCATTGGGATTTACATGTGGCGCATCGTCGGGCAAGCCAAAGTCGCGCGTCACGGCCAACGCCTGAGCGGCGAACGCTTCATTCAATTCGATCACGTCCATTTGAGAAAGCTGAAGTCCCGCCAGGGCAAGCGCTTTCCGTGAAGCCGGAAGCGGTCCCATTCCCATGATGCGCGGAGCGACGCCGGCGGCCGCCGATGCGAGGATTCGCG
>DATMLZ010000034.1:0-2167 GCA_035569955.1 Candidatus Acidiferrum sp. | reverse complement strand
TGACCATAAAATATCCCAGCTCGGCGGCAGATAACCGCGCCGCGCTTCGAGCACGTTGATGTGGAAGGTCAGCGCCGCCAGCAGCGCGCGCCCCAGCCCGCCGGTCTTTGGGTGAACCACAAAACTGGTTACGCCTGCGGCGTGCAAAAGGCTCAGCACGGCGAGCAGTGTCAAAAGCAGCGGCGCGATTCGGGCAAATCGCAGGCGGTAGAAATCGCGCACATTCACTTTGTTGAGTGATCCCCAACGCCGCAAAGTTGTCGACGTGATCAAGAAGCCGGACACGGCGAAGAAAATCTGCACGCCGGTCTGGCCGTTCCACACCAGCGAACTCACGATCTGCTGGGGCAGCCCTTCGGCATAGGGGATCTTCGAAAGCAGCAGCCGCATATTGGCGTGATTCATCAGCACGAAGAAAATCGCCAGCGCCCGCAGCAGATCGACGCCGTCCAGTCGCCTCCAGCTTCGTGTCGGATTTTTCGTCTGCGTCATCCGACTTGATCTTATCGCGCCCGGTCGCCGAACTACGGCTTTCGGATCGTCCTGTTTCGTGAGATGAATTCTCCTTGGCATCCGCGCAGTTCAAAGCGCCGGGGGTCGTCAAAGAAATGACCGATCGTTCTCTACGCATCGTCCTTACCGGCGGCTCCGGCCAAGTCGGAGCGATTCTTGCGCGTCATTTCCTGTCGCAGGGGCACATCATCACCGTAATCGCGCGCAGCGTCACGCAAGCCCCTTGGAAGATCGTTCCCTGGGACGGAGCCACCATCGGCTCGTGGGCCGAGGAGATCGACGGCGCTGACCTGGTCATCAACCTGGCCGGACGCAACGTCAACTGCCGCTACACGGACCGAAATCGCCGCGCCATCATGGAATCGCGCGTCGAGACTACACGTCTTGTCGGCGAAGCGATCCGCCGCTCCTCGGCGCCGCCGCGGATCTGGATGAACATGAGTACAGCGACGATCTATCGCCACTGCTTTGATCGCGATCAGGATGAATCCACAGGCGAAATCGGTGGCAAGGAACCGGACGCGCCCACAAGCTGGGCGTTCAGCATCAAAGTCGCCACAGCATGGGAAGAGGCATTTTTCTCCGCGCCTGCTCCAACCACGCGCAAGATCGCGCTGCGCGCGGCAATGGTGATGAGTCCGGATCGTGGCGGAGTCTTTGACACGCTGCTGCGCCTTGTCCGTTTCGGACTCGGTGGCGCATCGGGCTCGGGAAAGCAATACATGTCGTGGATTCACGATCAGGATTTCGTACGCTCGATCGATTTTCTGATCACGCGCGAAGATTTCAACGGCGTCGTAAATCTCGCCTCGCCGCATCCCCTGCCGAACGGGGAATTCATGGCCGAGTTGCGCAAAGCGTGGGGCGCAAAGATCGGGCTGCCCGCCACTGAATGGATGCTTGAATTCGGCACGTTTTTCCTTCGCACCGAAACCGAACTGGTTCTCAAAAGCCGCCGCGTTGTCCCCGGCCGCCTTCTTGCCGGGAACTTTCATTTCGAGTTCCCCGATTGGCGCACTGCCTCCACCGATCTGGTCTCCCGCTGGAAAGCCATCCGCTAATCCTGTCACCGCTCGAGCGGTTCTGCGGGCGACTCGACTTGACGCAGCGCGTGAGCAGAGATAGCTACTTTACACAACAAAGTACTTCATGTATCTTGTTCTCGGTCGACCTGGAGCGTCTATGCCGAGGATAGTCGTCAAATGGCTCGCCAGAGCCGTGAAAGCACTCTTGCTTGTCGTCCTTATCGGCATCCCGCTCATGTTCCTCACGCTCTGGATCGAGCACAAGACCACGCTCACTTTGCCCGCCACAACCGGTCACTTCGCCGTCGGTCGAACCACATACGTGTGGACCAATAACGCCCAAACCGACGCGCTCGCTCCATCGCCAGACACAAAGCGCGAACTTTTTGTCTGGATCTGGTATCCATCCGCCGCAAATTCGCCCGCACCGCCTGCCGAGTACCTTCCAGCGGTCTGGCGTGACGCCAGCGAACAATACTCAGGCATCTTGCTCACCGATTTTCTGACGCGCGATCTTGCAAAGGTCCGCGTACATAGCAAGGCCGATCCGGAAATTGCGCCGGATGTTCCGAAGTATCCCGTCGTCATCATGCGAGCGGGGGCTGGTGCGCTCACGGCTGACTACACGG
>DATMLZ010000033.1:0-4544 GCA_035569955.1 Candidatus Acidiferrum sp. | reverse complement strand
GCTCGGACCGCGAAGCGCGTAGCGACTTTCAGTTGATCGCCGGCACGAACCGCGATCTGCTCACCGCCGTTCGCGAAGGCCGTTTTCGCGAAGACCTGCTTGCGCGCATTAATCTCTGGACGTTCACGCTTCCCGGCCTCGCCGAACGTACCGAGGACATCGAACCGAACCTCCAGTTCGAATTAGACCAGTTTGCCGAGCGCACCGGCCATCGGGTCACGCTCAATAAAGAAGCGCGCGAACGCTTTCTCGAATTCGCGCTCTCCCCAACAGCCGCTTGGCCCGGAAATTTTCGCGATCTCAACGCCGCCGTTGTGCGCATGGCCACGCTCGCCGAAGGCGGCCGTGTTTCGGTCGAAATCGTGGAAGAGGAGCTCGCGCGCCTGCAAGCGGCGTGGTCAAAAATGGCGCCGGACGAATTCGCGGGAAGCGTTTTGCAGAATCTCTCGGAAATCTTCGCCGCTCTTCCCTCGAAGCCCGCGCTCGAAGAACTCGATCTGTTTGACCGCGTCGGGCTCGCGAACGTCATCGAAATCTGCCGGAAATCGCGTTCGCTATCCGAAGCCGGCCGCCGTCTGTTCGGCGCCAGCCGCGCCCGCAAAACCAGCACCAACGACGCCGACCGTCTCCGCAAATATCTCGCCCGCTTCAACCTCGACTGGTCCCAACTGACCACGCGCGACTACTAGACTGTTTTGCTCGGCCTCTACCCCCGACCCGGCGCTTGCTCCAAAATGGGACGCTCGTGACGGAAATAAAAGCAGCCGGCGCGGGAATTTAGGCGAGCGCCTTCTTCACGGCCGCGCGGATCTTCTCGATACCGGTCTTGGCGTTTTCGTCGGCGCTAAGCTTCCAATAATCCTTGTTGAAAAGTTCGAGCGAGAGCACGCCGCGGAAACCGTTGTCGCGCAGTGTGCGGAAAATTTCGCCGAGCGGCGCGACGCCGTCGCCGGGATAGACGCGATTCGCGTCGGTGAGCTTGGAAGGATCGTCTGCGGCGGGATAGTCGTTGACGTGAATGATGTGGAGCGACGAGCCGTTGATTTGCGCGAGGCTGGCGAAGGACGTGCCACTCTTATAGAGGTGGAAAATATCGAGCAGCAGGCTGGCGTCGGCGCGGCCGGTGGCGATGCTGACGTAGGCGCCGTGCGAAAGCGGGCCGAGCACGGGCGATTGTCCCCACAATTCGCAAAGGGGCTGAATGCCCATCTGCTGGCCGAGGTCAAGCGCCGCGCGGTAGTACTGGGCGGCGTGATCGAGCGAAACCGCGTTGCCATTGTTCCCCGGGGGCGTGGCGATGCGCTTGCCGCCAATCTGCGCAACAATGTCCATTTCGCGCTTCAGGTTTTCCATGGCGGTGCCGCGCCGCGTGTCATCGTCATCGAGCCAGGCGTTGAACGCGATTGCGTCTTCCACGACAAGGCCCGAATCGCTGATGCGTTTGGCGAGGTCCTTGAGCGTGCCGCCGTTCTTAACGTAAGCATCGATGTCTCGCAGCCACGGCTCGATCGCGTGGTAGCCGGCTTTGGCAGCGACGTCGATTTGCGCGGCCACATCGAGATTGTTGCCGCGGATCGTGCTGGTGTTGAGCGAGTAGCCGAAGGGCTCGTCGGCGGGGCGCCTGGCGGCGTGCGCCGGCTGCGGCTTTTTGGCCGAGCCTGTCTGCGCGCTTGCCGACGAAGCGATGGTCGCGCCCATCATGGCGATTGTGCTACCCAACATTTGCCGTCGAGACCGATTCATTCACGCTCCTTTTTCGAAACGGCAGGTTACGTCGAATGAAACGTGAATGCAATACGCTGCAAATCAGGCCCTTGATCGAATGCTCTAGAATGGGTGCATGAATGTGACGTCATGCGATGAGTGCAACGCAATTCTCGACGCGCTCAGGAGCGCCTGCGGCCGGTCTTTCGCTGAAGCCGGCGCTCGGGAAACGCACGAGTCGTTCATGCAGATGCTCCGGAATCCGGACGAATCGGCGCCGATTGTGAATCTTTCGCCGCCAAAGCCCCCCATGCTCTCGCCGAAATGCAGCGAGGCCTGGGCTCGTCTGTTTCAGCATCAGACTCGGACAGGTCACGCGCCGCTGGTGGGTCTGGCCAAACAGGCGAGGGTCTTAGGCTCTCTCGGGTCGGTACGGAAAGCGATTCTTGAACAGGGGTTTGCGATTATTCCCGAAGTGTTGAGCCACGCGGAAATCGGGCGGCTCTGCGCGGGAATCGTCCATCAACCGATGCACAGGAGCCGCGCCGGCGTGCGGCATGCCATGAAGTTCGCATCGGTCGCCGAGATGGCGGGCTGCCCGCGGTTGATCGAGATTGCGAGGGCCATTTTGGGAGAGGGTGCCGTTCCCTTTCGCGCGACGATCTTTGATAAATCGCTGACGTCGAATTGGCTCGTCGCGTGGCATCAGGACACGGCGCTGCCCTTGCGCGAAAGGCGCGAGGCGGAAGGCTGGGGGCCGTGGTCGGTCAAAGACGGCGTCACATATGCCCATGCCCCGGCGCGAGCGCTCGAACAAGTTGTGGCGCTGCGAATCCACCTGGACAATTCGACCGCCGAGAACGGCCCGTTGCGCGTTTTGCCGGGTACGCATGCGATCGGTCTGCTGGGCGACGGTGCCATTCACGATCTGGCGGAAAGAATCCCAGCGGTCGATTGTGTCGTGCCCAGGGGCGGCATTGTGGCGATGCGACCGCTCGTAGTGCATGCTTCGCCCAAATCACAATCGAGCGAGCCGCGCCGCGTGTTGCACATTGAATACGCGGCTTCGCGGACGACAGCAGATCGATTCGAGCTGGCCATTGCCCAGTCCTGCAGGAGCCGCGGATCGCGGGGAGCTCTGGTAGTATCGAGCGCGGAGAATTCGGCGAACATGAACAAACTGGCGTTCGGAAAAACAAAGGATGGCACAGCGGCCGATCTTTACGTGCTTACAAACAAGAACGGCGTCGAAGCGAGCATCACCAATTACGGCGCGACGCTGGTCGGCGTGAAGACGCCGGATCGCGGCGGAAATTTTGCAGACATCACGGCCGGATTCGACGACGTGGCCGGTTACGAAGCCGGGCGCAGCTATTTTGGCGCGACCGTGGGGCGCTACGCGAATCGCATTGCGCATGGCGAGTTCACGCTAGACGGCGTGAAATACACGCTGGCGAAGAATAACGGGGCGAATCATCTGCACGGCGGCGACTACGGATTCAACAAGAGGTGGTGGAGCGTCCAAGGCATCCACGCCGGCCCGGAGCGTGTCCAGATGCGCTACGTGAGCGAAGACGGGGAAGAAGGCTATCCCGGAAATCTTACCGTGAAGGTCGAGTACGCATTAACGGATGAAAACGAGCTCAGGATCGATCTTGAGGCGATCACGGACAAGGCTACGGTGCTCAATTTGACGAATCACTCGTATTTCAATCTGGCGATTGCCGGAGAAATTCTCGATCACGAACTGACGATCAACGCGACCCACTTTTTGCCGTCTGATAAAGCGCAGATTCCGACGGGAGAAATTCGCAGCGTCGAAGGGACGCCCTTTGATTTTCGCAGGCAGACGCCGCTGGGCGCCCGGATTAATTCAAGCGACGAACAGATGAAGATCGGCGCGGGTTACGACCATTGCTACGTGCTCGACAAGGGCTCCCGGCAGGGGCCGGTGCTCGCGGCCCGGGCATTCGATCCGAAAACCGGGCGCGTGATCGAGGTTTCAACCACCGAGCCGGGCATGCAGCTGTACACAGGCAATCATCTCGACGGCACGGGGCGCGGCAAAGGACGCACATACACATTCCGCACCGGATTTTGCCTCGAGGTGCAGCACTTCCCCGACTCGCCCAACCATCCGAGTTTCCCCACGACTGTACTGCGGCCGGGCCAGACGTTCGGTTCGCAAACAATCTACAAGTTTTCGACGATGTAAGCGTCTAATCACCCGTGTGTTGCGGCGCCGGCAAAGCAGCCGGCGCCCCATGTGCCGGATTCCACCAAATCCGAAGCCGGTCGAGATAAAGATAGACGACCGGCGTGGTGTAGAGCGTAAGCACCTGGCTGAAGATCAGTCCGCCGATAATGGTGATGCCGAGCGGCTTGCGCAGTTCCGAGCCCGCGCCGGTGCCGAAGGCGAGCGGTAGCGCGCCAAACAGTGCCGCCATCGTGGTCATCAGAATGGGGCGGAAGCGCAGCAGGCAGGCATCGAAGATCGCGTCCTTGGAGCTCTTGTTTTCGGTGCGCTCGGCGACGAGCGCGAAGTCGATCATCAAAATCGCGTTTTTTTTCACGATGCCAATCAGAAGAATGATGCCGATGAGCGCGACGATGCTGAGCTCTTCGTGGAAAAGCATCAGAGCGAGCACGGCGCCGACACCGGCGGACGGAATCGTCGAGAGAATCGTGATGGGATGAATGTAACTTTCGTAGAGCACGCCGAGCACGATGTAGACCGTGATCAGCGCCGCCAGGATCAAGATCGGCTCGGACGCGAGCGAGTCGCGAAACACCTGTGCCGCACCGGTGAACTGACCACGCATCGCCGGTGGCAGCTGGAT
>DATMLZ010000032.1:0-3968 GCA_035569955.1 Candidatus Acidiferrum sp. | reverse complement strand
CTTTGATCGGATCGACGTCGCCGATCATGTCCGCGATGGTCACGTCCGGCGTAGCGAGCTTTTCGACGTAGCGATGATCGCGCGTGAGCCAGGCGATCGGAGTTGCGTCGCCTTCCGCAGCGATGCGTTCGCGGCAGGTGCGGCAGAGGGGCTTGTAAGGGTTGTCGTGGATCTCACAGCCTTCGACATAAGGCACCTGCGCGTCGAGGAAACCGACCAAGCCCCGTAGAATGCGCGACTTCGCCTGCCCGCGCAGGCCAAGGAGAATGAAATGATGGCGCGACAACAGCGCGTTAACAATCTGCGGAACAACCGTGTCGTCGTATCCGTGCACACCAGGAAAGATCGAGCCTTCGCACATTTTGTGCAGCAAATTCTCCCGAATCTCCTGCCGTACGGTTCGATTGGCAATCTTCTCTTCGGACCACTGGCTCTTGCGAAGTTCCCCGAGGTTCCTGGGCTGCAGACTCATGCGGCTCTCCCCACTCCGTTGGATGCTGCCTGAAGACTCGGCGTCACTGAATCGGGCGTCGTAATTTTCATTATATAAGACGCGTCAAACGGGAGGTCGCAGGGCGTCAGCGCAGGGAGTCGAGCGCGCCCTGCATTTCATCGCGGGCATGAATATCGCCGGAACGCTGCGCGACGACGACGCCACTGGAAAGGAGCTTTCTGGCCTCTTCGACCCGGCCCACTCGCGCCAGAAACTGGCCGTATTGGAAGTAGGTGGCCACGTATTCAGAGTGGTTTTCGATGAGATGCTGAAAGTGCGTGTTGGCGGCTTGGTCGTCGCCGAGCTTCACGCATTCGAGCGCCAGGCCGTAGCGCGCAAACGCGTCGGCGGGGCGGCTGGCCACAAATTGCTCAAGGATTTCACGCCGGGACTTTTCCGTTTGGGTCATTTTACTGGAGCGCGTATTATAGCGGGCGCCGCGGACACGCGCAAAGCATGCGTGAACAGGCCTGGATCGGCGAGGCTTCGAACGCCCGGCAAATTTGCATCGCCGATGAAACTGTGAGAGCGTTTCGATTTCATGGAACCATCCGGGGCAGAATGCTGAAATTCAAAACGGTCCTGATTGTAGCGACGTTTTTTCTGTGCTGTGGGGGAGTGTTTGCGCAGGCCGAAAAGGACCCCGTCGCGGTCCTGGAACTGGGCGGGGCCGGCGGAGTGAGTTTTCAGCACGGCACACGAAGCTTCGGGCCGAATATAGCCGTCGAGGTTACTCCGATTGAGAATCGGCTGGAGCTTGAAGCGGGAGTCACGGCCCTGTTTGCTTCGCATTCGACAGAGTGGGATACCGACCTTCTGTTCAAAAAGCCGTGGACCCTTTCCCGAAAAGTGGAGTTTATGGCTGGCGTCGGCCCGGAGTGGATTCGCAAGCGCGAGAGCGGAGTCACGTCGAACTCGGTTGGCGGCGAACTGATTGGCGACTTCATGTTTTGGCCGTCGGCAAAGCATAGATTCGGCTGGTATCTTGAACCGGGCTACGATTATGACTTCGGCAAGGGGCACGAGCAGTCGCTTGGAATAAGCGGGGGGCTGCTCATCTCCATTCCATGAAAGGTTGAGCGCGCGGATCTTGAAAAGCTCGAGAAAAATCGCGAAAAACAAGCTCGCTCCGACGGTCGGCGCGACAGGGATTTCTCCAAACCCGGGCAAGCCTGTGAGCGCGTCGCGATCCGAGATGATTGAAGCCGTTCTGCCGAATGATGCGAACGTGCTCGGCACGATGCTTGGCGGACGCGTGATGCACCTCATCGATATTGCGGGGGCGCTTGCGGCGACGCGGCATTCGAATTCGTACGTCGTAACTGCTTCGGTGGACTATCTCGACTTTCGATTTCCGATCCAGGTGGGTGAGTTCATTGTCTTGCAAGCGAGCGTGAATCGCGTGTTCCACACTTCGATGGAGGTCGGCGTGAAAGTATTTGTCGAAAATACGCTGACGGCCGAGCGGCGCCATGCCAGCACAGCCTATCTCACGTTTGTCGCGCTCGACGCGGACCGCAAGCCGCACCCGGCGCCGCTGGTCGTGCCGGAAACTGCCGACGAGAAGCGGCGCTATCGCGAAGCGGGCGAGCGAAGAGACTATCGTTTGAAGATGAGGCACAAGCGGGAACTGGACGACGATTAGATGCGGCCCGCGGCTTCGCCGCCGGGACTCCGGCTACTCGGGCGACGAATTCAAGTAGTCGCGGGCGGCTTGAGCGGTCTTGAACGAGTGTTCCACGCACTTGCCGATCGACGGTCCTTCCAGATAGTTGCCCGAAAAAAACAGGCCCGGATGCCGGCGCTCTGCGTCGCGCAGTGAACCGACGATGTGCGCGTGGCCGAGATTGTATTGCGGCAGCGCTTTAGGATGACGCCAAACTGCCGACGCGATGGGCTGGCCGCTGATCCCCAAGATTGCGGCACTGTCTTTCTCGGCGATCGCGGCAATTCGATCGTCCGATTCTTCGAGAAGCTCCGGATCGGTTGCCCCGCCGAGGAAACTTGTGATCGCCAACTGGCCTTCCGGCGCACGGCCTGCGAAGAGCGACGAATTGAAGACGATGCCGAGCGTGCGATGCTTTTCGCTGCGCGGGATCAGGACGCCGAAGCCATCTAGTGGCGCGTTAAGCTGTTTCGCGTGGTAGCCGGCGGAAAACACTGCGACAGAAGCGTAGGCGATTCCCGACAGCGTGTCCGCAAGCGCGCTCGCAAAAGGCCGCACCATGCCTGAGGCTGCATAAGCGGGCGCCGCAAGAATCACGGCAGAGCTAGCGATCGTATGTTGCGCATTTTCTGCGACGCGTACTTGGTAGCCGCTCGCGGTCCGCGTGATGGCCGAAACCGGCGTCAATACCTTTGCATTTCCGCCGAGGAACTCGGCCATCGCGCCAGGTAGAGCTGCCGCGCCGCGGCGAAACGAGCACAGCGGGGACGGTCCAACGCCGCCGCTCTGTTTTCGGGACTTCATCGCGCCTCGAATCACGCTGCCATATTCGCGCTCCCATTCTTCGAGCGAGGGGAACGCAGCGCGCAAGCTGAGCTTTTCGGGATCGCCCGCGTAAACGCCCGAGACAAACGGCGAGACGAGGTACTCGAGAATTTCGTGACCGAATTTCCGTCGCACGAATGCCGCGATGGTTTCCTCTTCACTGGGCGGCACGGTGCGGCGAAACGCTTCCGACGCGAGTTTCCAACGCGATCCGGGGCTGAGGAATGAACTGGAGAGCATCGCTTGCGGTGACAGACCGATCTTCTGCAACCGTCCGTGGCGCAGAATGTAGCGCGGCGCGCGGGGATTGGCCGTCACCAGTTCGCCTTCGATTTTCAGCTCGCGGATCAGCTGCATAAGCGGCGGAGTGCCCAGAAAACTCTGCGGGCCGGTCTCGAAACGAAAGCCGTTGGTTTCGACGCTCTCGATCAGGCCGCCCGGACGCGGCGAGGCTTCAAGCAGAGTCACGGGCACCCCGAGTTGGCGCAGGCGATACGCGCAGGCGAGACCCGAAATTCCCCCACCGATGACGACAGCCTGTCTGGGATCGGCCATGTGCGGTTTCAGAGCGTCTTTGAAAAGAGCGGGCGCCTGTCCATCTGCTGGTCCAGCAGATAGCGATCGAATGACATCGCAATGTTGCGAATGAAAATCCGGCCCAGCGGCGTAACGCGAACTTCATCCGCGCCAAGCGTGACCAGGCCTTCGTCGCGCGGTTCGGTCAGTTTTTCCAGTTCCGCCGCAAAATACTCGTCAAACGTGATCGCGAACTCGCGCTCGATCTCGCGCTTGAAAATCACAGTGTGGCAGAGCAAACGCCCAATCACAGCGCGGCGAAGTTCGTCGTCTGCCGAAAGACGATAGCCGCGCATCGTCGCGATGCCGCGTTCGGTGACCATCGATTGATACGATGGAATTTCCTTGGAGTTCTGCGAGTAAGCGCCTGCGACCGAGCTGATCGCGCTGACCCCCATGCCGTAAAGA
>DATMLZ010000031.1:0-47807 GCA_035569955.1 Candidatus Acidiferrum sp. | reverse complement strand
CCGACCGCGATCGGCGCAGAGACCGTATTATTCGCAAGGTTCACCAGCACGACGGCATTCGCACCCTGTTCGGCGACGACCACCAGGCCGTCAGCCGCGTCGAGCGCCATCGCCGAAGGCTGAGCACTGCCGCCGAGCGAGATGCTCGGAATCGTGCCGGGCGCGCCCGGAATTGAAGCAGGTGTCACGGCGATGTTGATGGCGGCCAATGAGGGACGTCCGGCGGTTGCGGCACCCGGATTCTGCACGGTGAGCGCATAGAGCCCCGGAGTTGTCAAAGCCGCGGCGGGCAGCGTTACCGAAAGCTGTCGGCTCACAAGGAGCGGATTGCTGGAAGTCGCGACCGTGACCGGACCCTCGTTGCCGTTGTCGAATTGAACCGTTGTCGCCGGCGTTCCCTGCGAGAAATATCCCCCGGTGAGATTGACCGTCGCTGCCGTGCCACTGGAAATGAGGCTTTGCGGCGTGGCTGCAATGATGGACGGCCTGACGGGAATGACATTGAGCGTTACGGTGTTGGAGGTTTCCGCCACAGTCGATGGCGGAACGAGCGCCAGCTGAAATTGCACCGTGGCAGGTCCGGCCGAAGCCAGTAAACTTGCGGGAATTGGCACGCGAACCAGTGAAGTGCTGACAAAGACGTAGGGCACGACGGTGCCGTTTACGGTGACCGCGCCGTTCGATGTGAGATTTGTGCCCGCAAGATAGATTTCCTGTTGGGCCGAACCTTGCGCCGTGACTTCGGGCTCGATTGACGTCAAAGTCGGCGCGGCGCCCACCAGCGTGACCGTTGCTTGTCCGCTTGTCGAACCGTCGGCGCCGGATACGGCTTTGATGATTTCACTGCCCGTGGCTGTTGCGATTGACTGGTAGAGACCGCCCGCCGAGATCGTGCCGCCATTGTTTACGTCGCCGCCGGCTGTCCCGTTCACTTCCCAGGTCACCGCCGTGTTTGAGGTGCCCGTAACCGTGGCCGTGAACTGGAGAGAATCGCCAGAGTTGATCGTCGAGGTCACAGGCGTAACCTGAATGCGAATGCCCGAATCGATGACGACGCCGAACGTGGCGAATGTCGTCGAATCCACCGGGCTCGTCGCGAGAATGACGAAATTGTTGGTTGCGGGAATCGCAGAGGGAGCCGTGTAGAAACCGTTCTGGTTGATCGTGCCGTATCCGGTTAGGACAGTGAAACCCCTCGGAGGAGTGACGCCGGGGATTGTGGTGCAGGTATTCGGCAGGACCGTGGACACGGTGGTCGGCAGGCAGACTTGCCAGTTCACCGTCGTATCGGAAACGCCCGTGACGGAGGCAGCAAACTGCTCGGTTCCGTTGATCGGAACGGTGACCGAGCTCGCGCCAGTCGTCGCGCTCGCCGCCGAGATGACGATCCCGGCCTTCGTGTTGTTGTTGCCGCAAGCCGCGAGTGCAGCGACGAGTAGCAAGACTGCACCCGTTGTCCAGCGATTCATTACAATCCCTCCGTGCCAGGTTCGAAACGTTCGATGCGCTTGATGCTGTTACCTCTGCATGGCGGCTCTTTCGCCGCCCTTCCCCCTTATCCCGCCCGTGCGCCGCACGGGGCAGGACATCTTCCCTCAAACCGGCCCGCTGCGTCGCGGGCTTTTTTAACCGGCCAGCGCTAGAACGTCCGGCTGACCGTGAAATTCAAAGTGTGCGACGGCTCAAGCAACGACGCCGGGATTCTCTGCGACGCCTGGTTGCTTTGCAAAATCAGGTTCAACTGTGGCTGGACTTGCGATTCAAAAACGCCCTGCGGCAGCGTCTGGAAAATCGGGTTCGTGCAGGGATTGGTTACAGGATTCGAATTCTGGCACGGATATTCGCCAAGCGGCGGCAGAATCGCGTCGCGGACCCGCAGATAGTTGTAAGCGTAATAGATGCGCACAGGCGCGCCGATGATCGGCAGCTGCACAACCAGCTGCACGCCCACCGATGTGTGCGGACGGAAATTCGTGCCGGGAACGAGCGTCGGATGCGTCGCCGCATTCGGGAATTGCTCGTGCAGGAGCGCGACGGCCGAAGGATCCAAAGCCAGCTGCGACTCGCGCAGAATTCCGTTGATGCCCATGTCATGAAACAAATCAAACTCGACCGGGCCGGCGATCGGTATCCGATACTCCACGTTGCCGACCGCTCGCAGGTCGCCGCCGGGACGGGTGGGAATAAACTGCAGCGTCGGCACGGAAAACGCGACCGGCGTCGGCTGCCCGAGCGAATTGAGCTTTGTCGGATCCAGATAGGTGACGGTCGTGCTGGTCTGATACGGAAGCACAACGAACGGCGAAATCGTGTACAGGTAATAGCCGCGAACGTCGTTTTCGCCGCCGAGATAAAACTTGTTGTAGGGCGGCGCATCCTTGCCGCCGTAGCCGGTAATGTCGGCGGCGCTGAAGTTCAACGCAATCACGTTGCGCCGGTGGTAGCTCGGGCGGAAATACCGCGTGCTGAAAACGTTGCCGAGCGAATTCACGTTGCCTTGCAGCGGTCCGCCTTCCAGGCTGAACTGGTAGGAATATTCCTTGCCGCCCGTGGGATTCACCTGGCTGTTGACGGTGCTGTAGCTGATCGATGGCGTCACTTTGCTCGAGCGAATTCCTTTTAGCGCATTCGGCCCGGCGAGGCTGGTGAATTTGGTCAATTCGAAAAGCAGCGAAGCCGATTGACTGAAGGTCGTGATGTTTGTGGTCGACCAGCCGTAGTTCAGGCCGAAACGCGCGAACGACAGTTTCCGCAGCGGATAGGTGCCGAACGCGGTGAAGCCCTTCGAATCGGTATTGTAGTTTTCCTGCAGCGCCGGGTTGATCGCGACCGACTGCCCGTAAAGCAGGCCGTATTGGCGGGCCGTGTTGTAGTCGTATTTTGACGAGAAGACCGTGAAGCCCGCAGAGAGCGGACGATCAAACAGATACGGCTCGGTAAATCCGAAGGTGATCTGGCGCTGGATGCTTCCCAGGTTGGCCGCGAGCGTGAGCGTTTCGCCCAATCCGAGAAAGTTGTTGGTCTGATAGGAGAAGCCGATAAAGCTGCCTGTCAGGCCGCTCACGCCGCCCGTCAAGCTGATGGACTGCTTGGCTTTTTCCTTTACTTTCAGAAGGATGTCGACCGAATTGTTTTTCGTGTCCTTTTGAAGGTCGGTGTTGGCCTCCTTGATCGTGTCGAAATAGCCGAGCTGGTTGAGGCGCAGCACGCTCAAGTCCCACAGGCGCTTGCTATAAACCTGACCCTCGTCGAGAACGATTTCGCGGCGAATCACCTTGTCGCGCGTGGTCGTGTTGCCGGAAAACTCGATCCGGCGCACGTAGTATTGCTTTTGCTGGTCGAATTCCAGAGTGAGGTTGACGACTTTGTTCTTGTCGTCAGGATCGAGCACCGGATTCGGGGTGAAATCGATATAACCTTGAGACCCGTAAAGGTCGCGATAGGTCTCGAAAGACTTCCGCAGCTTCTCGGTCGAGAAGATATCTCCCTTCTTCATCGGGAAAATTCGCGCGAGCGCCTCGGTTCGGAAGACCAGGCCGACATCCGGATCGGCGCTGCGGAATTTCAGATCGCCAAGTCGGTACTGCAGGCCTTCCTGAACCGAGATGGTGATGTTGGTCGCCTTGCCGTTCTTATCCCACGGGAAAGAGATCAATCCCTTTTTCGCATCGACGGTTTGCGTGGATTTGACGACCGGATCGGCGCGGAAGTAACCGTTCGACGTGTAGAGATTTCGAATGCCGGCTTCGAGGTCTTCATCGAGCTTGTCGCTGTCGAACGTCTTGCTCATCACCGGGATGAACGTGAAACCGAGCGGGATCGAATAGGGCCGATCGTTGTGCATCGCGCGGATGATCTTGCGACGCGAGAACGCGTGATTGCCCTCGATCGTGATCGTGCCGACTTTTACCTTCGGTCCTTCGTCGATATTGAAAACCAGCTTTACGGCGTTGGCGGCGGGGATGCGTTCGAACGTAGGTCTGACGATGGCGAATTGATGGCCGTGCTCGGCGAGCAGCGCCTGGATGATGACTTTTGCGCGAATGACGACGGTGGGATCGAATTGGCTGTCGACCGATAAACTGACCTTCTTTTGTTTGTAGGCGTCGAGGATGTCCGATTCGCTGATGGATTTCTCGCCCTTGTACTCGATGCGCCGGACGACGGGGCGCTCGGTAACGTAAAACGTGATGATGATGCCATTCGGATTGTTCGGATCGTCTTCCTGCTCGAGGCGGATTTCCTCAAAGAAATGGGCGTTCCACAGGGAGCGGTAGTCGCGCTGGAGATCCTGGGGATCGTAGGGGTCGCCTTCGCGCGAACTCATCCGGGAAAGCAGCGTGTCGCGAGCGATGCGCCGGCAGCCGACGCAATAAATGTGCGTGATCGTGCGCTGGCCGGCGGCGGGCTGCTGCGCAATTTGCGCAAAATCCGCTTGGGCAAACGCAGCAATACCCAGACACACCACTGCGACGATTTCCAAAACGCGCAAAAATATCCTCTTGTCAGCGGCCGTACTCAAGGCCGCAGTCCCCCGCCCAATGCTTACTCCCCTCGCCGGACCGCTCCCGTCCGGCTTGCGCGTGTAGGATTCCTAGTGGGCCACCGGGGTTGCTTCTACCACGGGACGGAAAGAAAGGCCATCACCAGAGAGCGAAATCTCAAGCGTGGCCGGACGCTGCAAGCCGCCCTGGATCAAAGCTTCCGACAGTGGGTCTTCGACGTACTTTTGCAGCGCGCGCCGGAGCGGCCGCGCGCCATAACTACGATCGCCGCAGGTTTTCTCGAGAATCCACTGGCGCGCCTCAGGTGTGATAGCGATTTGCACCTGGCGATGCACCAGCGTTTCGTTGATCTGGCTGACGAGAAGATCGATGATCAGGAGCAGGTCGCTATCGGTCAGCGAGTTGAACAGGATCACCTCGTCAAGCCGGTTCAGGAATTCGGGGTTAAAGACGCGCTTCACTTCGGTCATCACGATGTCGTCCTGGCTCTTGGCCGCCGCGGCTTCATCCCCGGACACAAAGCCCAGGCCGCTCTGCTTTTGCAGCTGGCGGGCGCCGATGTTGGACGTCATGATGATGATCGTGTTGCGGAAGTCGACCGTGTTGCCCAAACCATCGGTCAATTGTCCGTCTTCAAAAACCTGCAAAAGAATGTTGTAGACGTCCGGGTGCGCCTTCTCGATTTCGTCAAGCAGGATCACCGAATACGGCGTGCGGCGCACGCGTTCGGTAATCTGCCCGCCCTCTTCGTATCCCACGTATCCGGGAGGCGCGCCGATGAGCTTTGAAACCGAATGCTTTTCCATGTATTCGGACATATCAAAGCGGATCAGCGACTTTTCGCTGCCGAACAGAAACTCGGCGAGCCGGCGGGCAACTTCGGTCTTGCCGACACCGGTCGGGCCGAGGAACAGGAAGCAGCCCACCGGGCGCCCCGGCGCTTTCAGGCCGGCGCGGCTGCGGCGAATCGCGCGAGCCAGGGCCGTGATTGCCTTGTCCTGACTGATGATGCGGCGATGCAATTCCTCCTCGATGCGCAGAAGTTTCTGCTGTTCGTCTTCCTTGATCGAGGTGACCGCAATTCCGGTCCAGCGAGCGACGACTTCTTCGATGTCCTCGCGCGAGACGATACCGGTTGAGGAATCATCGATCTTGAGCTTCTCGCGAAGGGCACGCAGATGTTCCTTTTCCTTGCGCTCCTCTTCCGAGTAGAAACGTGCCTTCTCGAATTCGTGATTGGCGATGGCTGTTTCCATGCGGTGCGTGATGAACTTCACGCGCTTTTGGACTTCAGCGACTTCATCGGGAAGCATGGCTTGGCGGAGCTTCACGCGCGCGCCGGCTTCGTCGAGAAGGTCGATCGCCTTGTCGGGAAGATAACGGTCCGGAATGTAACGGTTCGAGAGGTAGACCGCGTATTGAATCGCGTCCTCGGTGTAGCTGACGGCATGAAACTTTTCGTAGCGGTCGCGCACGCCTTGCAGCACGCGGATCGCTTCTTCTTCATTCGGCGCGGAAACTTTCACGGCCTGGAAGCGGCGCTCGAGCGACCGGTCTTTTTCGACCGACTTGCGATATTCACCTGGCGTCGTTGCGCCAATGCACTGAATTTCACCGCGCGACAGGGCCGGCTTGAGGATGTTGGCCGCGTCAAGCGAACCCTCGGCCGAGCCCGCGCCAACCAGCGTGTGCAGTTCGTCGATAAAGACGATGGCGTTCTGGCTCTCCATCAACTCCTTCATGATCGTCTTCAGGCGCTCTTCAAATTGGCCGCGGTATTTGGTTCCGGCAACGATCAGCGAAAGATCGAGCGAAAGGATCCGCTTGTCGGCGAGAAACGGCGGCACGTCGCCATCCGCGATGCGCTGCGCGAGACCTTCGACGATGGCCGTCTTGCCCACGCCGGGCTCGCCGATCAGCACCGGATTATTCTTTGTGCGGCGGCAGAGAATCTGAATCGCGCGCTCCAGTTCGCGGTCGCGTCCAACCAGCGGATCGAGCTGGCCTTCGAGAGCCGCTTGCGTCAGGTCACGGCTGAATTCTGCGAGTAACGATGCTTCTTTTGGCCGGTTCACGGGCACCTTCTCTCCCGCGGAGCGCGATAGTTCATCGCGCACCGTCGAAAGGCGCAATCCACGTTCGATAAGGATTTCGGCGCCAAAGGATTTTTCCTCCCGCAGAACTCCCAGGAGAAGATGTTCGGTGCCCACGTGTTTATGGCCCAGGCGTTCTGCCTCCTCGGCCGCGTAGTTCAAGATGCGCTTGCATTCTTGGCTGAGAGGTACTTCGACGGAAGTCGAGATGCGCTCGCGAACCGTGATCCGTGATTCGATCTCCTTGCGGATCGATTCGATCGAACCGTGCGTGCGCAGAAAACGATTGGCGAGCACCTTATCCTCGCGCAACAGACCGAGCAGCAGGTGCTCGGTTTCGATATAAGGGCTCCCGTATTGGCTGGCTTCGTACCGCGCAAAAAAAATCACGCGCCGAGCCTTCTCCGTGTAACGTTCAAACACGATTCACCCGCGCTTCTCCGGCCGGGGCCAGCTTCCCGTGCTCCAACTGAAGGAGACGATCGGCACGCCGTGCCAATGACAGATTGTGTGTTGCAAAAATCGAGGTCAGTTGGTGAGACCGATGAAGGCTCTGCATGAGCTCGAAAATGGCCTCGGCATTTCGTTCATCCAGATCGCCCGTAGGCTCGTCAGCCAGCAGTAGAGCTGGATCGTTTACCAGCGCGCGCGCCATCGCCACGCGCTGCTGTTCACCCCCGGAAAGCTGCCCGGCGGGCTGCCCTGTGCGGTCCGCCAAACCGACTTCGGCCAGCCGTTCGGAGGCCTTACGCAATGCGGGACCAGCCGCCTCACCTTGAATCAGCAGGGGCATCGCGACGTTTTCGGCCGCCGTGAAATCCGGCAGCAGGTGATGACGCTGCCATACCAAACCCGCTGCACGATTCCGATACCCGGCCAATTCTGATTCGGCAAGCGATCCGAGCGAATTTCCGGCGAAGTATACTTCACCGCTTGTTGGAGTGTCCAGCGCCGCCAGGATGTGCAAAAGCGTGCTTTTTCCCGCACCGGAGGGCCCAACGATCGCAATCATTTCGCCGCGCTCAACGCTGAGATCGATCCCATCGAGTGGCGCGATTTGGTGCGAACCGGAAGCGAAAACCTTGCGGAGCGATTCAATGCGCAGTATTTCGCCGGAGTTTGAGGCGGCCCTCGGAAGGGAGTCGTCCAAAACAGCACTCGAGCTTGCTTGCAAACGCATCCTTAGCGATATCCCTCACACTTTAGATGCCGAAACCCGCCTGACGTATGTCCTGTATTTACAGTCAGTTAATCTTTTGCCGAGACGGGAAAGGTTCCAAACTGTTTCCCTTTTTCCCCCACCATTTCCCCGTCACTCGCGACACCCCGTCGAAAGCGAACAGTAACAGTCGAGTCGTTCGAAACTTCATCTTAACACGTGATGCATCTGCGAATGAAATCGCGAAAGATGATCGAGCGAATTTTAACTTCGGATTCGAGAAAAAAGAGCGCAAAAGTTCGGAAAATCCGATCGGGAGGCGGAATTTTTGATCAGCAAGGGGCGACGTCTGACTATTCAAAGCGAAGGATATCGACCGGCAGCGTTCGCGAAGCCGAACGCGCCGGAACGATCGTCGCCAGAGCGCTGATCGCAAGTGCCGCCGCGGCAATCCAGATGGCGTCAAAGCCGTTGGTGTGGAAAGGTACGTAAGGAATCGCGTAAACCTGCGGGTTGAGCGGGATGAGCTGCCAGTGGTTTGCGGTCCAGGCCACGGCGTACCCCAATAGCAGACCCGCCGCCGTTCCAGCCAGACTGACGGCGAGGCCTTGCAGCATGAAAATGTCCCGAACCTGGCGGCGCCTTGCTCCCATCGCCATGAGCACAGCGATGTCACGGGCGCGGTCGGCGACCGTCATCGTGAGGACCACCAGAATGTTCAAGCCCGCGACGAAAGTGATCAGACCCACAAAGAGCGCGGTGACCAGCTTTTCAAGGCTCATGGCGTGAAAAAGGGCGCGGTTCTCATCGACCCAGGTCGATGCGGTGTACCCCTTGCCGGCGCGACCGACCAGAGCCGCGGCGACGTCGTTTGCCTGGTCCAGATTTGTCACGCGAACTTCGAGAAGACTGGCAACATCGCCCAGGCCGCGCAAAGATTGTGAGGAAGCCAGTGTCGTGAAGGCCCAGTTGGCGTCGTAGTCGTAAAAGCCGGAGTCGAAAACACCGATCACGCGAAATCGACGGGAATGGGGAAACATACCGAAAGGCGTCAAATTTCCTTCCGGGCTGGTGACCGTGACGTAATCGCCTGCCGTGATGCCGAAACCCGAGGCAAGCAGGCGGCCGACCATGATGGAGGGGGTTCCGTCAGCATCCGGCGCGAAATTGTCCGACCCCGCTGTCAGATGTTGCCACGCAGAGCTCGCTTTGCGTTCCAGATCCGGATCGACGCCTTTCAAAACCACTCCGTCGGAATGATCGCCGTAGGAAAGCAGGACCTCCTCGTACAGAGCTGGCTCAATCGATTGGACGCCAGGCGTGCTGGCCAGCTGCGCGCAGAGGTCGCGATAGTTGTCGATTCCTTCGATGCTCACAGGCTTGAGATTCACGTGCGCGGTGACGGTGAGAAGGCGGTCACGAATTGCCTGACGAAAACCCGTGTTCATGGAAAGGGCGATGACCAGGGTCGTGACACCGGCGCAGACGCCCAGAACGGCAAGGAGCGTGACGAGGCGCAAGACGGCAGGCCGGTTCGGCGAACGCAAATATCGCATGGCAACCAGCCATTCGAAGTTCATTTGGCCGAGCCGCCCTCTTCCGCGGCATTCTCTTCGGCCTGGGCGCGCGGGCGAAGCAACGGAAAAAGAATCACTTCACGGATGGCTCGAGAATTGGTCAGTAGCATCACCAGCCGATCGACGCCGATGCCTTCGCCCGCCGTCGGCGGCAGCCCGTGGCTGAGTGCGCGGAGGTAATCGACGTCTACTTCCTTGGGTGCTTCGCTGCCACCCTTATCCACCTGGGCCTGAAACCTGCGCTCCTGATCGACAGGGTCGTTCAGCTCCGAGAAGCCATTGGCGATTTCCATTCCCGCGATGAAAAGTTCGAAGCGCTCGGTGAGCGACGGATCGTTCGCGTGGCATTTGGCCAGCGGCGAAATATCGGTCGGAAAATCGTAGATAAAGGTCGGCTGGACCAGGTGCTGCTCGGCAAGCTTTTCAAACAGCTCACCGGTCAGTTCGCCGGCCGAGAGCCTGGCAATGTCCGGGATCAAATCGCCATCGTGCGAGACGGCCCACTCGTTGTAGCGCTTGGCGATCGTCCGCGCGCCGTCGATCGAAGCGATTTCCCCCCGGGAGGGCGGCGCACCTGCATCGGCCGGCCAATGTTTGGCAACGGCGTCGCGCATCGAAAGGCGTTCGACTTTGCCGAAATCGATTTCCAGCTCACCGAATTTTACTTTCGTCGCGCCACAGATCTTCAGGGCAAGCTGGCGAAATAGATCCTCGGTGAGGTCCATCAGTGCGCTCGAATCGCTGTAGGCCTGGTAGAACTCAAGCATCGTGAATTCGGGCTGATGGATGGCATCGACGCCTTCGTTCCGAAAATTGCGATTGATCTCATAAACGCGGTCGAGTCCGCCGACGACCAAGCGCTTCAGATAAAGCTCGGGCGCGATGCGCAGGTAGAGGTCGGTATCGAATGTGTTGTGGTGAGTGATAAAAGGACGCGCCGTCGCGCCCCCAAGAATCGGATGCATCATGGGCGTTTCGACTTCGATGTACCCGCGCTCATCAAAATAACGGCGCAGTTCGCCAATGATCGCCGCACGTTTGAGGAAGATGGCGCGAGCGTCGTCGTTCACGATCAGATCGACGTATCGGCGGCGATATCTTTGTTCGACGTCGGAAAGTCCATGCCACTTTTCCGGGAGCGGAAGCAGCGCCTTGGTGAGCAGTTCGATTTTTTCGACCCAGAGCGACAACTCATTGGTCTTGGTGCGAAAAAGATGACCGGAAACGCCGACGATATCGCCAAGATCGAGCAGCTGAAAGATGCGATAGGTCTGCTCGCCTACCGCGTCAAGCCTTACATAGATTTGCAGCCGCCCGCCGTCCCCGGCCAGGTGAGCGAACCCGGTCTTTCCCATGGGACGCAGCGCCACGACGCGGCCGGCCAGGCGCGCTTCGATCTTTTCGGCGGCCAGCTGGTCCCTGTCGCGCGACCCGAACTCGGCCACGATTTGACGCGGCGTGTGTGTCCATTCGAACTTGTGCGGGTAGGCGGGATGGCCCAAAGCCTCGAGCTCGCCGAGTTTCCTGCGGCGCTCGCGGAACTGGTCAAGTGGTTCAAATTCCAAAGAACAATCCTTCCGAGCTTTTTCGCGTGTTTCTCGCTGATTCTAATGCGTTTTCGGGCTTTTCGGCGCATTTTCGGAGCAAAACCGAGGAAGATCGCGACGAGCCGGGGGCAGTATACGGTCGGCTGCAGGGGGCGTCAAGAAAGCGAGCGGGCAGACGTCCGGCTGGTATATACTGGCCTCTCTCGGGAGGCTAGCTGCGATTCCAATGAGTCTCTGGGCGTCCTCGCGCAAAAGTGTCTCTGAAGACTGGATCTGTGCGCTGCCTCGCGACAAAAGCCAGACGTTCGAGTCGCTTGTAGCGAACTGGGAGTCGCACTACGCGATGATGAGCGTTTCGCTCGACGACTCGCTCGCGCTCAGGGCCCGCGGCGAACTGGTCTGCGCCCGGCAGCAAGTGTCTGTAACGGCAGAACTTTTCGAGCGCATCGCTTCTTCGCTCATCCAATTCTGTGAAGCGATGGCACGCCACTCCCGCCACTTACGTAGTTTCCCCTCGGTGAAGCCATTAAACACACAGTTCTTCCGCGGCGACATCGGCCAGCACGCCGCTTCCTGGAACGGCATCCTGCACCACGTCCTTTTTGGCGACCGGTCCCGCTTCTATCACAAGGTTCGTATCCTTGCCGACACACTCCGCCGGCTGGAACAGGAGTTTCGCCGCTCCTCGAACATCATCTCGCTCGGTGCCTCGCTGCATCCCTCCGAACCATGGAAGATGCTCGATTGCATCCACTACGACTTCAATACCTGCTTGCGGGAAAATGAGATTTTGCTCAAATCGTTTCTCAGGGCTTTGCCTGTCCAGAATCTCGGCGCCTTTGCGCACGAATTGGGTGTCCCGCTTCCGTCCGGGCACGTCGCGCAGCAGCCGCGCCTTTCTGGCGCTTCCGCCTAACGTATCGGCGTTCGCCGCGTCTTTTCCAAGCGTCAGTTGGATCCGGGTTTATTGTCTCGCCCCACTGGACGTTACGACACATTCGGACGAAAATAGAAGTGTGCCTGTGGGGCGCAGGCCGCATCCAAATCAACTTTAACGGCACCCGGTGGCCTGAGTCCGCTGTCCCTGGGGCGTTTCGCGGCAGGAACACCGAGTGCAACTCATGAGGCGGGCATCGCATCGCAGTAGATGGGTGCGGCCCGACGGGTAGCGTGGCCCGACCGAGACGAACGGAAAATGGGGAGCTGCCGGAGGCCGAGGCTATCCGGCTGGCACAGCAAGGGGATGCGGCGGCATTCGAGCGCTTGTACCAATTGCACAACCGACGTGTGTACTCGTTGTGTCTACGCATGGTCAGCAATACGGCCGAGGCGGAGGATTTAACGCAGGAGGCGTTCCTGCAGCTGTTCCGCAAGATCGCAACCTTTCGCGGCGAATCGGCATTCTCCACCTGGTTGCATCGGCTTGCGGTCAACGTCGTCCTGATGAAGCTCCGCCGGAAATCCGGCACGGAGACTTCGCTCGAACAAGTCACCGAGCCGGACGAAGAATCAGGTAGCCCGCGGCGAGATTTTGGCGGTCCAGATATACGGCTGAGCGGTTCGATCGATCGCGTGAACCTGCAAAGAGCCGTGGACCAGCTGCCGCCCGGCTACAAGGCGGTGTTCGTCCTGCACGATGTGCAGGGATACGAACACAACGAGATCGCCGAAATCATGGGTTGCTCGATCGGGAACTCGAAGTCGCAACTCCACAAGGCACGCATGAGGCTGCGTGGGTTGCTGCACGAGGTTGTCCGCGAGAAGGCTCGCGAGGAACGCAAGGCTGCTGGGACCAGCACCGGCGGCGAGGATTAACGGCCATGAGTACAATGAATTGCGATGAGTTTCTGAATCACATCGGAGAGTGGATCGAGGGACAGGAAGTTCCCGGAGCGCGCGATCACTCCCGCACCTGCTCAAACTGCCGCGGCCTGGCTGAAGATCTGGGCACGATTCGTCTGGTCGCCGTCACGCTCCCTGAAGAAGATCCCGAGATTTCGCCGCGCGTCTGGAATGCGTTGCGCGCCCAGCTCGAGCAAGAAGGCTTGATCCGGACGACTGGTCCGGAGCGCGCGCCCCGCTGGTTTGACTCGATCTTCTCGTTCATCCCGCGTCCGGCGATGGCAACTGCCTACGTGGCGTTGCTTGTCGCGGCTGCTGCTGTTCTGACGGCTCCCGTGCACATTCGCGGAAACGAAGATGCGTGGCGCGAGAGCACGCAGACATCTACGGCCCAGTTAAGCGCGCAGCTTGAAGATGCCGAAAAGGACGCCGTCGCTACGTTCGCCAGCTTCACCCCGGACGTAACCGATGACCTGCGCAAGAACCTGACGATTGTTGACAACGACATCGCTTTGTGTGAAAAAAGCGTCCAGGAAGATCCTGAAAGCGAAATCGCTCGCGACTACCTGTTTGGCGCTTATCAGCAGAAAGCGGATTTGCTCGCTCAAATCAGCGAGCGTGGAGATGAGGGGCGATGAGCACACCGAGCGTGTCTTCCCATTTTAGTGGCCGCAAGGCCGCGATTCTGGTTCCCGGGCTGCTGGCGCTGACCGCCGTACCCGTGTGGGCCAAGCACCTGGAAAAGCACTTTAAGGTCGAGGCTCATCCGATCGTCACGATCCACAATCCCAGCGGCACAATCACAATCAAGGCCTGGACCAAGCAGGAAGTGATGGTCATGGCCGATCAGTCATCTGACGCCGTTGAAGTCGAAGCGGATCAAACCAACAATCGCATCGACATCATGACGCACCAGGTCTCCGACAGTGCGTCGCCCGATCAGCTCCGCGCCGATTATCAGGTGAACGTCCCGGAAGACGCCGAATTGCAGATCCACGACGACTCGGGTGCCGTGAACGTAGCGAACGTGCTCGGCGACATGAACGTCGAGACCATCGGCGCCGGCGTCGGTATGGCCGATACGGCCGGCTACTCGACGATTTCGACGGTGAGCGGTTCGTTCCAGTGTCTGCGTTGCGCGGGCCGCATCGAAGTGAAGTCGATCAGCGGCAATATCAACCTCGACGATCTTCGCAGCTACGATGTGCAGGCCCAGACTTCGACCGGCAAGATCGTCTTCAACGGCGAGTTCCTGCCCAATGGCAGCTACCGCCTGAAGAACTACAGCGGCGTGATCGAAGTTCGCTTCTCACCAATCGACTCGTTTGAACTGAATGCGGCTTCGGTCAAGGGCGACGTGATCAACGAAGCCAAGCTTGATTCTTCGCACCACGGCTTTCTGCCGCGCGTCGGAAACAGCCTGATCGGCGCTTTGAACGCTGGTCGCGCGCATCTGGAAGTCAACACGTTCAATGGTACAATCAACATCCTGAAGCGCAATTGATTGCCCTGCAGTCGATTTCGCGCAACTTGCTATGACGCAAGAACCACGCCCGAAACCTCTGGTGTGTCTGGTCGGCTTTATGGGCAGCGGGAAATCCACCGTCGCCAAGCTCTTGCGCCGCCAGACAGGCTGGCCCACGATCGATTTGGACAAGCGGATCACCGAAGCCACCGGCCTTGCCATTACAGACATTTTTGCTCGCATGGGCGAAGCGGAATTTCGCCGTATCGAGCACGAACAGCTCGTTCATGCCGTGGCCGAAGCCGAAGAGCAACCGAAGCCCACGATCATTTCGCTGGGCGGCGGCACGATCACCCAGCCGCAAAATACGGCTTTGCTACGCGAACATGACGCGGCGCTGGTCTGGCTGCATTGCCCGATCGAAGAACTCCTCAACCGTTGCGCGCAGATCAACGACCGGCCGCTGTTTCGCGATGAGCAGAGTTTTCGGCGTCTTTACCAGGAACGCCTCGCCTTTTACGAGGCCGCTGACTTCCGCGTTGATGGAAATGCCGACCCGCTGCGGGTCGTCGAGCAGATTTTGGGTCTTGGGGTCTTCCCGCGCGTCACCGCTTGAGTTTTTCCGCGTTTGGCGACCTGTTAACCCTAACGCAATCGCCGCTCTTCCCTTTGTTGTTTCCCTGTCTCCCGGGCCATAGCATCGAGTAGCTCGGGTCTTGCGAGAACACGGACTGGATGGGGCCGGGAGGTTTGTCATGAAACGCGAATGGATGGCACAGGCTGTAATTCTCGGAATTTCTTTCATCGCTGCGGTCGGCGTTCTCGCTTTGAATGGATTTGCTGCGCCTGCCGGAGTCGGGCGCGGCCCCTCGGCGCTCGTGGCCGACAAGGGGCACTTCCGCATCATGGCCGATGGCAAAGAGGCCGGGCAGGAAGATTTTGAGATCAGCGCCGCGGGCGGGAACTGGATCGTCCAGGGCAAATCGACCATCCAGACAGAAAAGGGTCCAACGCACGTGAGCGGTGCGCTTGAACTTGCCGCGAACGGAAATCCGGTCCGCTACCAATGGTCAACCGACGGCGAGAAAAAAGCATCGGCGACGATCACCTTCAGCGGGGCGGCCGCCTCTATCGCTCTGAATCTGGCCAATACGCAGCCCTACACCCAGCAACTCACTTTCAGTTCCGAGCCGGTCGCCATATTGGACAACAACCTCTACGATCAATACGCCGTGCTCGCCGGGATCTACGATTGGTCGAAAAAGGGCGCGCAGACCTTTTCCGTGCTCGTGCCGCAGGAATTGACACCCGGTTCAGTAACAGTCGAGTCTTTGGGCAGGCAGGATCTGGACGGAAAGCAGATGGATGAGTTGAGCGTGAAAACCAGCGACCTTCAGATCAACCTTTTCCTCGACAAAGGCCACTTGATGCGAATCACAGCGCCGCAATCGGGCGTCGAGATCGTCCGCGACTAGAGATCAGGCTCCCGGGCGTTCGCGCATCAGATGGATCGCACCGTTGACCGTGCGCACGGAAATTTCTCCGCCTCCAGTTCCCAGCTTTGCGTGAAACGCGCCGACGTTGCTCGGAGTGGTGGCCGCATTCATCGGCAGCTCGGAGGAAAAATCTCCGTTCATGTTCTGCACCTTGAGATTTGCGCCCGCGTTGGAAGGCAATCCGAGCACCACCGACCCGTTTACCGTCTCGATGTCCATTGGCGGACCGCTCGCGATATCGCGCAGCTGAAGCGTGAGATTGCCGTTCGTCGTTTTCGCGTTGAAGCGGCCAGCGCTGTCGGTTACTTTGACGTCGCCGTTCACAGAGCGAAGATCGCCGCCGCCCTGAACGCCGCGGACCGAAACGCTGCCGTTGACCGTCTTCACCGCCGTCAGTACGCGATACGGCACGTGAACGTGATATTCGACCACGACCGCCGACCCGCTGTTCGGATAAAGCGTGTGAACCGCAACCTGTCCGGGCACACTTTCGACGTCGATTTGAACCTGGTCGAGATCGCTCGGATCGCTCTCGGCCGATTTCACGGCGCTCACTTCGACCTCGTCTTTGTCCCAACCATCGACCTGGATTGAGCCGTTCACGTTGTCGAGCTGAAAATTCCCGCCCGATGAGAGCGGATAGACCTTGTCAAAAACCTGATCGGTTGTCGCAAAGCTTGGAAGCGAGCTGACCAGCAGAGCTGCGCCGAGAAGCGCCGCGCGAGTGAGCAAGCGCAAGAACGGATCGCCGCATGACCGGGCATCGGTCGAAAAATCTTTTGCCATCGTCATGGAACACCCCTTGTTCGCCAGACAGTGGTTCTGCAGATTCTCCGCGTTACATCACGGCTGCCGCGGGTTTTCGTTGGCCTGTTGCGATCCGGGGAAGATGCTCTTCTGCAGCTCGTTGAGTTGCTTCTGGAGCCCTTCCATTTGTTGACGGTACATGTGCATCTGCTCGCCGACGTCGCTGGCGACGAGGCGAATATTGCCCGCGACGGTTCGCAGGCGCAGAACCTGGCCGCCGCCGTTGAGCATACCTTGGGCATGCGCGATGCGCTGGCCGCGCGCGCCGTCTTCATAGCGAACGGCAATCGCAAACGCAGGATCGATAATAAAGCCGTGTGACTGGCCCATTTGCACTTGCGCGTCGATCGTCACGGGCAAAGTGCGGCCGATATAGACCACGATGTCGCCGCTGTTCGATTCGAGCTGGCATTCGCCGGAATCTTTGGGAGGCGATACGAACCAGGCGGTGATGCCGCCGGTCGCCGTTGAGGCCTTCACCGAGCCGTCGGCCTGGGTTAGATAGATGCTGCCGTCGGGCGCTTCCAAGGTGGCCGGCCCGGAGCTGCGCACGACGCGAATGCCGCCATCGCCGGTTTTGGCACGTACCAGACCTGCCGCTTCACCCACTTGAATTTGGCCGCCGGCGGTTTCTGCCAGCAAGCCCGAACCTGACCGCTCCAGCGTGATGTTGCCGCCGTCGGTTACAAGGTGCGCGGTCCCCGCAATCGAATCGGATCGAATGTGGCCGCCGTGTGTGTGCAGAAACGCGTTGCCGCTCACGGTGCCGGTCGTGATGTGGCCGCCGCCGGTCTCGGCGTTGAGTTCGCCCATCACGTTTTTCACGGTGATATGGCCGCCGGCGACGGCTGTGAGATGCGCGCTGCCGTTGATATTGCCGGTCGCGATGTTGCCGCCTTGCGTGAGAAGCGTCTCGCGGCCGTTCAGGTCGTCGACCGAGATGTTGCCGACGCCGGTCGTCACGTCGAGGGAATAATTCTTCGGAACGGTAAGTTCGAGCGTCACCCACAGGCGCCCGGTCGGGACTTTCGCGCTCGTTGCTCCGTGCATCCAGACGCCGTCTTCAACCGGTTGCGCGCGGAGCCTGAAACTCTTCATCAGCCGGTCGGCGTCCTTCGTGCCGGAGTCGGTTTCGATATGGACTTTGTAATCGACGCTTCCGGTTTCGTGTGTGTGAACCACGATGCTGCCGAGTTCGGTTGCGAGGTGGAGCCGGCCTGCATCATGCGAGGCAACGCTGCCGGAGAAATCGAATGTGGGTCGCGAACTGGAAGCTTGTTTGCGGGAGTGCGACGACAGCGCCGAAGTGTGCGCGGGCAAAAGAAGATGCGCAGTGACAATCAGGGCGAGCAGGGCCACAGCAGCGTAGGAAAGACCTGCAAATTTGCTGCGAGCCTTGCGGGAAGGCGGCCGGCCGAACATATCAGAACCTTCCGCGAGGGCCCAGATCGCGAATGGCGGCTGCGCTTTGCAGACGGATATAAGCGTTCGGATCGTTCTCCATCCGGTCCTGCAGCACCGAGAGCATCTTGTCACTCGGATCAACCTGGCCCTTCGAAGCCATTTCGCGCAGTTCATTGATGGCCTCGACGCGCACACCGGGATTTTGATCGTCCACAAGCGCGTCGAGCAAAGTCTGCTGCACCGTATCTTGCGGCTCGGCGCCGTTGAGCGCTTCGAGAGCCTTCAGGCGAACCGCGGCGTTCTTGTCGTTGTGAACCGCGTGGCAAAGAGCGGTGCGAACTTCCGGATCGTCATTGCGCGTGCGCAGCAGGTCGACGGCGTCGAGACGAACATCCGGGCAGAAACGGTCGCCGCCCCGAAGAATGTTGATCAGCACGTCTTTCACGCTGTCGTCATCGATGCTGCCCTGCACGGTGACCGGTTGCTGCTGGCGCATCTGGAACTCCACGCCGCCCGTGGGAAGCACGTTGATGCCGGCAACATCGGCCGAATGAAGATCAAGTGTATGAGGAGTCGCAACCATCGGAGCCGGATCGCTTGCCTGCAAAGCCGCGGTGGCAACCGGCGCCGGTTTGTCGGGCGTAGCCGGACGTCGCAGCACGCGCGGCCCCAGGAGAATTCCAGATGAAAAGCCCACCAGCAGCAGCGCCACAGCGCTCCACGCCGGACCCGCAGCGAGCCAGCTTCGAGGAAGCAGAAAACCGAGTGCGCCGCGTAGCCAGCCGTGCTCCTCCTGGCGATCGATTGCGTCGTCTAAACTTGCGCGGCAGCTGGCAAGCAACGCCGTGTCCGGCTCGCTACGATGTTCGCCAAGCAGAGCGAGCAATTCGCGCTCCTGGGCCAGCGCATTCGAGCAAGCTTCGCATTCAGCCGAATGCATGATCCATTCGCTGTGCAGCTCGGCGGGAAAATCCTCACCGGCCGCGAGCAGCACGATGAACGGTTCCCACTGGCCGCAGGGCTGACCGGCACGCATTTCCGAATTGTGATCGAAAGCCATCTTTCCTACCGCAGTCCATCGAGCGACGCGCGCAACTTGCGCGTCGCGCGGAACAGGGAATTCTTCACTGTTTCTTCTGACGTGCCCAGCACGTCGCCGATAGCACGAAGGCGCATGCCTTCGTAGTGCTTCATTTCAAAAACCAGCCGCTCGCGCGGCGAAAGCCGCTTCATCGCCTGCTGAATCCGGCCGCTGATTTCCTGGCCAAGAAGACGACGTTCAGGATTTGTCGAGGGATTCAGCTGAGGTTGGCGATCGAAAAAGTCGCGCGTGGTGCCGCCATCGGCTTCTTCCGGCACCGGCGCCTGATCTTCACGGCGAGTCGTCCGCCGGCGGAGATAATCGAGCCCGACGTTGGTAGCGACGCGATAGAGCCAGGTGTAAAAGCTACACTCAAACCGGAAACGGTGAAGGTTCCGGTAAACCTTGAGGAAGGTCTCTTGGTAGATGTCGCGGGCGTCCTCGGGCCGATGAACGATGTTCATCGCAAGACGCAGCACGTCGCGGTCGTAGCGCCGCACCAGTTCATCGAACGCCTGGCGGTCGCCTTCCTGCGCCTTGCGGACTAAGGCGTGTTCCTCAGCCGCTTTCGCCGCTGCCGCTTGCCGCGCATGTGCCTCGAGCGCAATGCTCGTTCCCATCGTTGGGGGCGCCGCCTGGATCGAAAGATTTTTGTTCTTCAATGACATAGACGGCACGCTAAGCCTTATGTTAGCAACGAAGGCCTGTCGGGGGTCGGTTTGGCTCCTGAATCCACAAACCCCCTATTTACAGAAAGATGCGAAAGCGAGGAGGTTGGTTGTAGGTGCCAGTCTTGGCGTGTCCAGGCACCCTACAGGCGCTCATTATAGGCTTTGACCAACCCGAATCAAGCCGTAAACGGCGGCGCAGACAACCAGGTCGACGACCGTACCCCAGTCGGTTTGGAATCCGTGATGGCGCAAAACGTCGGGGAGGTAGGGGGCTAACGAGAGGTAGTAGATGGCGTTGCCGACAAGGATAGCGACCAGGTATTCGAGCCACCGACGTGGACTAACGCCAAGAAACTGCCGCGATTTGCTCGCCATCGAACGCTCGACCTCTAGTACGCGTACGGCGACGGAAAAGTGCCATCCTACCGGGCCGACGCCCCGCCCTAGAATGTCCGACGCGACGACCGGTTCGCGTTCGCTTGCCGCTGGGAGGGCGCTACACATATTATGGCAGCCGCCCCGTTATGGTCCAGTCGAAGGTCCAACTCACAAGTCGAGTGATGTATCTGCAGGGTGTGGGGCCGGAACGCGCGGCCGTGCTGGCCGAGCGCGGCATCACCAATGTTGCTGAACTCCTGAGTTATCTTCCGTTTCGCTACGAGGACCGCATCCGGTTCACCAAGATCGCCGACATCCGGCCGGGGCAGACTGTGACGATCCTTGCCGAGGTTGGTTCGGGCGGCGGCGGAACGGTGCGGTTCACGCGAGGACGCGGCCCCGTGTTCCACGTGCAGGTGCGAGACGAGTCCGGCGTGCTGCATGCGCGATTTTTCCACGGCGCTTATCTGCAAGGCCGCTTGAAAGAGGGCACCTGGCTGGTGCTGCACGGAAAAGCGGACTTCGATCCGTATCGGCCGTCGCGGATCGAGATGGTGAATCCGCAAATCGAGATTCTGGGAGTCGACAAGGACCCCAGCGATTCGACAGAAGTGGGGCGTATCGTGCCGATTTACGAAGCGATCGGCGGCGTTAGCTCGCGAATGCTGCGGCGGATTATTTATAACGTCCTTTATACGCTCGATGAAGTTACGGTCGACCCGCTGCCCGCAGAGATCCGCGAGCGCTACCGGTTTCCGTCGCGGCGCGAGGCGCTCCTCTACGCGCATTTCCCTCCACAAAACGAAGATTTGGAAAGGCTGAACAGTTTTCGCAGCCCGGCGCACACGCGGCTGATCTTCGAGGAGTTCTTTGCCTATCAACTTGCGTTGGCGATGCGGCGGCTGCGCGATCACCGTCAGCGCGGTTTTGCATTTCGCGTGCGCGAGGACCGCATCCGCGCCGCCCTGAAGCGAATTCTGCCGTTCAAGCCAACCGACGCGCAACGGCGCGTTTTACTTGAGATCGTGGCCGATCTCGAGCAGCCGTATCCCATGCACCGGCTGCTCGAAGGAGACGTGGGGAGCGGAAAAACGATCGTCGCGTTTGAAACGGCGACGATTGCCATCGAAAACGGCTATCAGGTGGCGCTGATGGCGCCAACCGAAATTCTGGCAGCGCAGCACTTTCTTTTCGCGAAACGCGTTTTCCGGCCCGCGGGATATCGCGTCGAATTGATTACCGGCGGGCGCACGAAAAACGAGCGCGAGCTGGCCGCGCTGCGCGTACAGGTTGGGCAGGCGCAGTTGGTGGTCGGTACGCACGCCTTGATCGAAGACGCAGTCAAATTCGACAAACTGGGGCTGGTGATCGTCGATGAGCAACACCGGTTTGGCGTATTGCAGCGCAAGAGGCTAATCGAGAAAGGTGCTGCGCCGCACGTCCTGGTGATGACGGCCACGCCGATTCCGCGCACCCTCGCGTTGACTCTCTATGGCGATCTGGATCTCTCGGTGATCGACCAGATGCCGCCGGGCCGCACGCCGATCGATACGCGCTGGGCGACCGACGACAAGCTCAGTGCTGTTTGGGAATTTGTCCGCAAAGAAGTGGCTCGCAGGCGCCAGGCCTACGTGGTCTATCCGGTGATCGACGAATCGAAGCTCGAATTGAAAGCGGCAACAGCCGAATTCGAGCGACTCCGGACGCAAGTCTTCCCGAAAGTGCGCCTGGGACTGCTGCACGGAAGGCTCAAGAACGAAGAGAAAGAAGCCGTGATGGAGCAGTTCCGGCGCGGCGAGACCGACATTCTGGTCGCGACCACCGTGATTGAAGTCGGCGTCGACGTGCCGAATGCAACGGTGATGGTGATCGAACACGCCGAGAGATTCGGGCTGGCGCAGCTCCATCAGCTGCGCGGAAGAATCGGACGAGGCACCGAGAAATCTCACTGCATTCTGGTTGCGGCGAAGACCGTGAAAGGTGAGGCGCGTGAGCGGATCGAAGCGATGGTGGCGACGACCAACGGGTTTGAACTTGCCGAGCATGATTTGAAGCAGCGCGGGCCGGGAGAGTTTTTCGGGACCCGTCAGCATGGCGACGCCGCCTTTTCGTTCGCTCAGCCGCTGCGCGATCACGAGCTGCTCGAACTCGCGCGACGCGAGGCATTTGCTCTTGCCGAAGATGAGAAGCGCGCAAGCGAAGTAGCCGCCAAGATCGAGGCGCTCAATCCTGCCTGGCAACAGCGCTATCGCCTGGCTTCGGTGGGGTGACGATGCGCGTGATCGGAGGGAAATTTCGCAGCCGTCGACTGAAAGGGCCCGGGCTTTTGCGCGTGCGGCCGACGAGCGACCGCTTGCGCGAGACGCTGTTTAACGTGCTCGGGGCGGCCGTCGAGGACTCTCTTTTTGTCGATTTGTATGCCGGCACAGGTGCGATCGGCATCGAGGCCCTCAGCCGCGGCGCGCGCGAAGTGGTGTTCGCCGAGAAGCACGCGGCGACGATACGGTTGCTGCGGCAGAATCTTGACGTGCTCGGAGTTTCAAAGGGAGTTGAACTTGTGGCGGGCGACGCGCTGGCGGCACTGGAGCGACTGGCGGCGCGGCGTCTGGTCGCGGATTTTGTTTTCTTGGATCCACCCTACGAGCGCGTCGACGAGTACGGCCGCGTCCTCGAGTTCATCGATGCTTCTCATCTGCTGGTGCCCACGAGCCGGGTGATCGTGGAGCATTCGGTGAAAGTCGAAATGGACGAGCGGTTTGAGCGGATCGAGCGAGCGCGTTTGATCGAGCAAGGAGACGCCGCGCTGAGTTTTTATCGATTGGCGGCCGCGGCCTGACGTATCAGTTGGCAAGCGGTGGCGTGGCCCGCCCGCGGACCAGGGTTTCGGCGCGGAGCGAGGCGACGTCAAAATCGGGAGCTGTGCCCCATCCGAGGATGTCGCTGTGGTCCTGTTTTTCGACGACGTAGTAGTACTTGGGGTTGACGACGAACTTATCGGTGACGATTTCGGTGACGCAGTGATCGCTTTTCATGCAAAGGCTCGCCATCGAGGACTCAACCTTCGGATCAACGATCTGCTGGCGGTGCAGAGCGAGGAGGCTTTCGAGCACCTCCGGCCGGAATGATTCGATCGGATACTGGCACATGCCTATGGCGGGTTTGCCCGGGAAGCATTCTTCCACCATCTTTTCGTAGCCGACGATCTGGCTGCACTGGTCGCGTCCTTCGACCGCCCAAGACAGATCCCCCGCGCTGCGGAATCCAGTGAATCCTCTTTCGACCGAGTCTTCAATCGAACGAATCAAAAGTTCCATCATGGCCTGGGGCTCGAAATGGCCATTGGGCATGTAAGCGTCTTGGACGCTGCGGAATTCAAGCGCGCCGCGTTTGACAGCCTCGTCCATATCCACTCCGATGAATCGGAGATCGTATTCGAGGCGCTTGACGACCTCGTCTTGTTGCACGCAGAAGCAGCGCTCCCCATTGCGCAAACCTTCAGCGATGTAGGGAGAGAGGACTTGCATCAGCGAATCGACAGAACGGTAGAACACGCAGAGGTGGTCGCCGTGACGAAACTGAAAAAGGGAATTCGTTTGCATGGCCATGGTCAATTCGAGAGAGGCTAACAAATCTCAAAATGGCTTTCAATCAGGACCGCCGGATTGTGTTTCGGCGATAAATACACAATTTCCCTGACGAACAAAAGGCTCGGCGCACGTTGACCGAGAGACGGCGGGATTGATTCGAAAGAAGTTATCCCAAAAAACCCGGGCGGCAGCAGCCGTGTCGAGGTAGGGCGCATCGAACCAGTCGGGTATAATTCCCGACCTCATGGCACTTCTTCAGGAATCCTTGCTCAACGATCGCCCGACCAGCGGAACGGTGCACTCGCGTTTGCCGCGGCTCGACCTGGCGATCGACTGGATGCCGTGGTGGGAAGAGTTTCGAACCAGCTGGCATGACGCGCTCGCCGGGCCAAAACCAGAAGGCAACGAGCAAGTCTCCGGTGGCGACCAACTGCGCGTCGAATGGGTCGAAGGCAAATGGTCGGGCAACGCGTTCGCTGCCGCAGCGGTGTGTCACGTGGCTGCGATCTGGCTCATGATTTTGCCGATCTGGGGATTTCTGCCGCAATCACAAAACAATCTCGCGCCGGTACAGATTGAAACCGATTGGTACGTTCCGTCGGATTTGAAACCGATCTTGCTTGCGGCGCACACACCGAAAAGGACCCGCGCTTCCCTCGCCCTTGTCCAACCCGCCAAACAGCCGCCACAGAAAGGCGCAGACGCGTTTCACCCACGACAGACCATTTTGTCGGTGCCGGTACGCGCGACGCATCCGAGACAGACCTTGGTCCGGCCCGACGCCCCGATGCAGCCGCCCAAAGTCGTAGAGCCGATGCCGAACGTGGTGGAGTGGTCTGCTCCGGAACTAAAGAAACCGACCATCGAATATTCGACCAGCGCGAGCAAGCCCCAGCAAAGGCAGCAACAGCGCCGCGCCCTCGCCGCTCCGGAGATCGCCAACCAGGAAAAGAACCTCGGCCCGCTCAACATCTCGCAACCAAGTGAAGTGCAGCTGGCCCCGCCAGCACCGCTTCCTTCGATGTCGGTGGCGGCCGTCGCGCCGCACCGGACGCGACAGGATTCGGCCGCCCCGGAGATAGCGCAGGCAAACGGAAATCCCAACGACGTACGGCGGCTCGTCGCCATTTCGGCGGTTCCCGCGCCACCAGCGCCGGAAGCGCACGTTCCGCAAGGGAACCTCGCGGCAAATATTTCGATTTCACCGGATGGAGCAAAGCCCGGCGCTCCGGGCGGCGCAGAACACGGCGCACCGACTTCGGCAGCCGTGACGCCGAGCGCTGGCAGCGCATCGGCCAACGCGCTGCCGGCAGCGATCAGCGTAAGCGCATCGAGCGCGAAACCTGCAAACGGCGGAATCGGACGACCAGGCAGCTTGGCGCCGAATCCTTCGATGCGGCCCATGATTCCGTCAGGCGGTGCACCTGCTGTAAGAAACGGCCCGGCGAAGGTGGCCGCGCTTGCTCCGGGCGCAGCGCCCGAAAAACTTCTGTCCGGGCAGATGTTCTCGATGCACGTCAGTATGCCCAATATGACCAGTACGCGCGGAAGCTGGGTGCTGAATTTTGCGCAGCTCGGCGAAGATCCGCGCCCCATGTTTAGGCCAAAGGGTGAGCTCACCGGGCCGCTGCCGGTGCACGTGGTCGATCCGAAATATCCACCCGAGACGATGGAGGAGCACATCGACGGTGAAGTCGTGCTCTACGCGATTATTCGCAAGGATGGAACAGTTGACAGCATCGAACTCGTGCGCAGTCTCGATCCGCGTCTCGACAAGGCGGCCATGGACGCGTTGGCCCAATGGCGGTTTGAACCGGGCGCCCGAGCCGGCGAGCCGGTGGATCTAGAGGCTGTCGTTCACGTTCCGTTTGAATACAAACATCTGAACTATTGATCTAGTTTTGGGATTCGGCGGCGCGCGTCGACCGAGGGGCCCTGGCCTCGGGCCTGCGGTCGTGGAGGCGAAGTTTTGTCGGTTCTTTCCGGAAATGCTCTAAGACTTCAACGTTTCAATCAATCGCGAAATATCAGCCGGCGTGTTGTAGAAAAAAGGCGAAATACGCAGCGCGCCTTCGCGCAGGCTGACGCTGACTTGCGCGGCCTTCAATTTGTGAAAGAGCGCGGCTGTATCGTCTGGATTTTTGGCAGAAACGCAGACGTACGGGCCACGGCGCTCGCGCCGCTCGGGCGAAGCGAGCACGCAGCGCTCTCGCGGGATACGATCGATGATCTCGTCGACGAGCGAAGCCGTGTACTGGCGGATCGCGTCTCGGCCAATGCGCTCGAGCAAATCAAGTGATGCATCGAGCGCGGCGAGATTGGTGAAATTGGCCGTCTCGGCCGAATCCCAGCGCCGAGCACCGGCGGCGGGGCGAAGTTCGCGCGCAAACATCGCGTGCAAATCGCGCGCGCCTTCAAGACCCATGAAATAGATGGGGCCGATCGCCAGACGTTCGATCCATTCCCTGGCAATCCAGAAAAATCCGGAACCGTAAGGACCGAGCAGCCATTTGTAGCCGCTGCAAACGGCCATCGTCGCGCCCAGATCGCGAACGCGAAAGTCGATCGCGCCGGCGCACTGCGAAACATCCAGAAGAAGCGCTGCGCCAACCCTTTGGCAGGCGCGCGCCACGCGGGCCGCGTCAAGCATGGCGCCGTCGTCAAAGCGGACCAGGCTCGCCGAGACAACGCGTGTCTGCGGGCCGATATGCGGAAGGTAATCTTCGGCATCAATGAAACGGCCGCGCGGCTCGACGATGCGCATACCAAGCTTGCCCGCCTGGCGGTAGCGAAGCCACGTGGCAAAGTGCGCCGGAAATTCATGGCGTCCGATAACGACTTCGTCGCCGGGTTTCCAATCGATACCCGCGGCGACACAGGCCATGCCCGCGCTTGCGCCGGTCGTAACGGCGATTTCCTCCGCGTCCGCTCGGATGAGGCGCGCGATTTTTTCGCGGATGCGATCGGGAAGATCGAAGTAGGCCGAATCCGGAATGCGATACGGATGTTTTTTCCATTCGATCGCTTCCTGCGCCGCGCGTGCCGAGACGAGCGGCAGAGGCGATTGAAGTGCGTTGTTGAGATAGGCGACGCCTTCGAAATCGGCGAATTCGTGGCGATAGTCCGTAGCGAGGCTCAGCGTTTCGTTCCTCATACAACCGATTTTAAACCTCGCCGATTGCCGGCAGAACTCACACGGTCCGCGCTGGCGCAGACAAATTGGCCGGGTGCCGCGCGGCTAGAAATGCGTGCGAAGTCCGCGGAAGGAAGACAGGATCAGCAGCTTGGCCGTCCCGCTTTCGATCTCGCACTTCTCGAGTTCCCAGGTGGCCGAGTGCGGGATGAATACGGCGTTGAGGCCCGAGCGCATCGCCGGATTGATGTCGCTGCGCGGGCTGTTACCGACCATCCAGCCGAGCGATTTCACGATCTTGAATTGGTCGATCATGCGCTCGTAGGTGGCGGCCTCTTTCTCGATGACGATTTCGATGGCGTCGAAGTACGTTTGCAGGCCGGAGCGCTCAACTTTCGCGGCTTGTTCGGCGGCCTCGCCCTTGGTGAGCAGGATCAGGCGATTGTGCTTGGCAAGATAAGCGAGCGTTTCCGGGACGCCGTCCATGATTTGCGGCGGGGTGTTTTCGAGCTCGGCGGCGATGCGCTGAATTTCCTGCATGATTTCCCGGCGCGAGGCGTTGCCCGCGAGTTTGAGGTAAGTGTCTTCAAGTGAGCGGCGAAAACTGCGGACACCGTAGCCGTGCTGGCGAATGTTGCGGCGCTCGGTTTCGTTGAGAATGTGGCGAACGTAGTCGCGCGTGTAGCCGAGATGCTCGAGCTGAGAAATGAAGTGCTCGATCGTCTTTTCAAAGAATATGTTGTTTTCCCAGAGCGTGTCGTCGGCGTCGATGAGCAGCGTTTGGCGTGCCATTGGGAAAATCTCCGGCTGTTTTTAAAAGACCAGAATACAAGATTGGCGCTCTGTGAAAAGCGCGTTTTGCATTTGCTGGTGCGTTTAGAGCGATGCGGGCAGGAATTCGTGGCGGTCGATGCGAGCCGCAACGCCGTTGCGGCCCTCGTGAGGTTCGACGCGAAGAACGCGTCCGTAGCAGCGAATGTGCACGTCTCCGGCGAGCGTGATCTGCTGCGGCAAGGTGAGTACGAACTCGATCGTACTGCCCGGATCAGGGGCCGAATCGGTCAGGAAGTAAAGTCCGCGGTAGCTGACGTCGCGCGTGCTTCCCTCTTTTTCGGCCATGCTCTCGCCGTCCGGATAGCGCACGCGTACCGGGAGCGTCATCGAAAAACGGCGTGCGGCCCTGCGCTCCACGCGGTCTTCCATGGGCTCTCCTGTCGTCAACGAGGCCCAAACTATCACCGCTGATCGAAGCGCGCAACGTGTTTTCGCGTTGTCGAGGCGGCACTTAGGCGAAGGCTCAGCTATTTGACGCCGGTGGCAAGGGCCGCTAGGATGTAGCCATGCAGCACCCGGCCCGGTCTGTCGAGCAGAGGAAAAGCCCTCGCGTCCAGCTGAAGCTGCCGGTGCGCATTCGCTGGCATGGGCCGTTGGGAATGCGCCTTGAACTGACCGAGACCCTCGATGTCGCGCGCGAAGGGCTGCTGCTGCGCCGAAAAGAGAGATGCTCGATCGGAACGCGCCTCTGGGTCACCTATCCCTACGACAAAACCGCTCGGACGGTCTCTATGACCGAAACGCCCGCGCGCATCCTGCGCCTGGAGCAAACTCCTTCCGGCGGGTTCCAAGTTGCTCTCCATCTTGGTTTGCCGCGCAAGCGAAATTCGACGCCGTTTGTGCTGGAGCGGCGCTCGAGCTCGCGCGTTTATTCGGCGGTGCCGATATTTGTGCGCATGGCCGACAGCCCCTGGCCGGAAGAATCGATGACGCAGGATTTCTCGCGAAGCGGCGTGCGTTTTGAAACCAATCAGATCTATGCGCAGGGCGATCGCGTCTACGCCAAGATTCCGTGGGCCGAATGGGGCCGCGCGGGCGAGATTCGGGGCTGCGTGGCGCGCGTCGAATCGACTCCCGATGTTTCCGTTCCATCTCCGCTGGCCGATCCCGAGGCGGGGAAGACCGCGATCTATACGAGCGTCGCCGTGCGGTGGTCGACGTCGGCCGAGCAGCTTCCGGGAGGGTGAGCGCGCCCGCGGCGTCATTCCGCATGGCAGACGTTTTTCACCGTAGCATTTCCATTCCGGGGCCCGCCGGTTCGCTCGAGGCGCTTCTCTGGACTGTCCCTTCGGAGAATCCCGACTCTGTGGCGCTGGTATGCCATCCACATCCGCTCTTCGGCGGAACCATGCACAACAAAGTTGTGTTCCAGGCTGCCAAGACACTCCACGCCGCGGGAATGCCGGTGCTGCGTTTTAATTTTCGGGGCGTTGGTCTCAGCCAGGGCGTCCACGATGGCGGACTCGGCGAGCGCGGAGACGTTCGCGCCGCCATGGACTATCTGACCTCTGAATTTATGGATGCGCCGATTTTGCTTGCGGGCTTCAGCTTCGGATCCGACGTCGGCCTGCGCGTGGGATGCGCGGACCCGCGAGTGAGGCGATTGATCGGCCTGGGAATTCCGCTCGCGCGGACGGAAATGACCTTTTTGCGGGAGTGCGCAAAGCCCAAGCTCTTGATTTCGGGCGGCAAGGATGAGTTCGGGCCGCGAGAGAAAATCGAAGCGCTCTTTGCAACATTGCCTGAACCGAAGCGCTTGCACATCGTCGAAGGTGCCGACCATTTCTTCGCGGGACGGCTGGATGAAGTGGGAGCAACGATCACCGATTGGCTTGCGCAAACTTAGGACAGCTGGTTCCTCAGATCGTCTTGGTCGAATTCCACAATCTTCCCAGGAGCGTTGAAATCGCTGTAACGGACCCAGGTTGGCCGCACCCGAAAGTAGGTGATGCCCGGCCACGATTGGCGCTGGGGTCCGTCGGAATAGGCAGCAAAATAGACCTGCTTCAGACGGTCGAGTTCCTGGCCTTTCGGTTCATCCGCAATTCCCTCGTATTGAACCGTAATTTCCTTGTCCCATCCGATCACGAAGGAAATATTCGGATTGCGGTGCAGGTTGAGGCACTTGCGCGTGTTATCGAGCGTATCAAAAACCAGTTCCAGCCTGTCGGTAACCGCGATGCCGACAACCGCAGATTCCGGCGCGCCAGTTTCCGACACCGTCGCAAGTACACCAAGTTTATGCTGCCGAAGAAATGCCAGAAGATCATTGCGCGTCATCAAGCACGCCCCGGGGATCTTTAACGGCCGTGGCCGAAGAGCTTCAGGAACTGATCGCGCGGCGCAGGTTCGACGCCCACAAGCGAGAGGTTGTCATTGACGTGCGCGACGCGGCTCATGCCGACCAGCGCGGTCGTGATTCCAGGCACGGAGCGCACGAATTGCAGCGCGCGTTCTGCATCGGTCTTCAGTCCGAGAACCTGATCGACGTAAGAGGGCAAATTGCGCGTGAGCTGCCCTTGCAGCAACGCGGCGCTGGCGACGAGCGTAATGCCCAGCGGTCGCGCCGCCTGCACCATCGCCAGCGTTTTACCCTGCACGGTTTGATTCGCTTTGGTGAGGCCCTCGGGCATCGCAAGGTTCAATGGCAGCTGAACGAAACGGAAGTGGTGCGCGGTTCCGCCGATTTCGCGCGCGATCGTAACCATCGATTCGAGCGACAAATAGCCGGGCGAACGCGGCTCCTCGCGAAACGCATTCCAGGTGGCCAAGCCGTAGGCGCCGATTTTTCCTTCCACGACGGCGCGTTCCAGGAACTCAAAGGCAGCGCGGATGCGGCGCCCGAATTCGACGGGGGAAATTTCACCGAGCTGCGTTTCGGGATTGTGCACGTAGAAGACGTCGATGCACTCGATACCCAGATTGAGGCGGCTCCGCTCGATCTGGTCGTCCAGATACGAAGGAGACATACAGTGGCAACCGGCGGCGATGTCCTCGGCGCGCATGGTGCCCGGTTCGAGATACTCGTGAAGAAAATATTCGTTGACGTCCTCGGGCATATCGCCATCGGGCGTCAGGAAGCCCGCCTTGGTGCAGATGACGAATTCTTCGCGCGAAAATCCGTGCGCGACAAGCGACCGAAGCGCCGCACCGACAGACCGTTCGCTGCGCTGCAGGCGATAGTTGATCGCCGTATCGATCAAATTGATGCCGCCGGAGGCCGCGACGACGACGGCATCCCGGTAAGCACGGTCTGCTGGCGCGTCCGGTTCGCCCAGATAAGTGCCGATCCCGATCGAAGACACCGTGAGGCCGCCGGCCGCTTCGCGGAAATGGCCCTGGGCCGCCCGTTTTGCGAAGCGCGCGGCGTACCGCTTGGTCGCCGCCGACGTGGCGCTGCCGTTCAACCGGCCGCCTTGATCTCGTGCGGGATATGACAATCGAACGCTCCAGCCTCGCGTTTGTTTTGACCGATCAGCTGCAAACGCGGCGGGAAGTATAGCAGCCCGGCATCAGGAAATGGTCGGCGCTTCGCTGACGCTTGAGGCATTCAGCTCTTGTGCAGGTTCACCGGCCGCCATCCCTTGCGCAAGAATCAATCGCCGCGCCTCGACGCGAATCTTGGGCAAATGCCGCGCAAAAATCGCTCCCCCCAGAATCGCAATCGCACCGCCAAGTGCGACGGTTCCGGGAGCGGTGATGCGATCGGCCAAGGCCCCCGCGATGAGCGCGCCGACCGGCGCAACCCCCATAAAAACCATCGAGTAGACGGCCATGGTTCGGCCGCGCAACTGGTCCGGCACCATGGCCTGAATCAACGTGTTTGAAGAAGCCATCTGCACCATCATGAAGAATCCCACGGGCACAAGCAGCGCAACCGAAAGCATGTACCAGCGCGAAAGCGCAAACAGAATCAGCGACGCTCCGAAGCCGCAGCAGGCGACAAATATCCATCGCCCGAGTCCCTGCACTTTCGTGCGCGAGGCGAGCAACAGCGCACCGCAGAGGGCGCCGATTCCCGTGGCACCCATCAGCACGCCGAGCGTATCGGCGTTGCCATGCAAAACCTGGCTCGCGAAGATCGGCATCAGCACGGTGTAAGGCATACCGACGATACTCACCAGACCAAGCAGCATCAGGATCGCCCGGATCGGTGCCGTATTACGAACGAAGCGAAAGCCTTCGGCGATGTGCTCCCAGGGTGAAGTGGCTTGTTGCTTGGCCAGATTTTTTGGCTCGATTTTCATCATCAGCAAGCCGGCGATCACGGCGATGTAGCTCACCGCGTTGGCGAAAAAACACCAGCCCTCGCCGATCTTGGCGACAAGAATTCCGGCGATCGAAGGTCCAATGACGCGCGCGCCGTTAAACATGGACGAGTTGAGCGCGATTGCGTTCATCAGATCCTCGCGGCCCACCATATCCACAAGAAATGCCTGACGCGCAGGAATATCAAACGCGTTCACCGAGCCCAGCAGCGCAGCAAGCGTGATCACGTCCACAACTGTGACGCGATTTGTAAGTGTGAGAAACGCGAGGATCGAGGCGAGCACCATCGACGTCGCTTGCGTCGCCACGACGACGCTTCGCCGGTTCAGCCGGTCAGCAACGACTCCACCGATCGGTGCAAGAAGAAAAACCGGAATCTGTCCCGCGAACGAGGCAATTCCGAGCAGCAGCGGCGAATGGGTGAGGCGATACACGAGCCACGCTTCGGCGACCGTGTCCATCCAGGTGCCAATCAGCGAAATCAGCTGGCCGCCGAAGAATAGCTGGAAATTGGGATGGCGGAGCGAGCGAACCATGTCCTGCATGCGCGAGCGATGCTCGGCCGCGGAGTCCGAGTTCGCGCGAGTTGTGCCCGCCACTGCCATACACCTGATTGTACGACGATCTTGCGGGCGTCCCGGATTCGAACTCCCGGCCCTGTGACGAGCCAGTTTGGCCTGCCTACGGTTCGGGCGGGGGCGCGGCGTCCTGCGCCGGTGCCGGCGGTGTAAGAATCCGCGCGCAGGCGCGAAGAATGCGGCGATACGGCCAGTCGCCATCGCGGAAAAGGATTTCTCCTCCGCGCGGTTTGGAATAAAACCAGCGCGCGATGAGCGAGAGATGTTCGGTGAGTTCGGCCGACGCAGCGTTCAGCCCATACGTTTCGCGAAGACTTTCTGGCGCGCCGCCTGGCGCCGACCGCGGCGACGACGGCAGCGCTTCACGCAAATTCGCTTCGACCGAGCGCGGCTCGGAAAGATCGCCGAAATGGAGGTGAATCGGTTCGCCGAGAACGCCGCCAACAACGGGAAAGACCATCACGGATTTTTCGCCCGCACCGCGCTGCAAAATCACCGCGTCAAGCTTGTCGATGCGGCGCGTCACATCCGGCAGGCCGCGCAAAGCCGCTTTCACTTTTTCAATCCGCTTGTGAAGCCCGGCGGCGCGCTCGAAATCGAGCGATTCGCTGGCGCCTTCTCGTTCGCGCTCGAGCGGATCGAGCAGCGCAGCGCCGGCCGAATCGAGCATGGCCAGAAGCGATCCGACGTCCGCTTCGTATTCTTCCTTCGTGCAACCCGCAAAGCACGGCGCCATGCACATTTTCATTTCCGAATAGACGCACCCGGGAAAAGACGGATCGCGGCGAATCTTGATCTGGCACCGGCGGATTTTGAAAAGGTCGAGAAAGCCTTCGTTGAAGGCGTCGGCGGCGCGGCGAGAGGGAAACGGGCCGAAGTAAAAGCCCTGGTCTGCTCGGATGCGGCGCGTGACATAGCAGCGCGGGTAGCTGTTGCGCAGATTCACTTTGAGCAGCGCCGTGGGGCGAAGACGTGCGCGGTCCTTGTATTTCTGAGGGAAAAGAGCACGGGCGTGCTGATAGAAAGCGAAGGTGCGTTCGAATTTCGAACCGGTAGTCCGATAACTGACGCTGTTTGCCGCCTGGCGCAGATTAAGCCGCTTCGACCCGGGTTCTGGCTCTTTCAGAAGGCGCTCGGCGGCTCGGCGAATGTCCGCCGTTTGCGCCAGATAAGGCTCCGCACCCGCGCTCTTCATTTCGAGCAGAATCACACCCGGCTGTTGCGGGAGCGAATCGAGGAATTCGGCGTCGCCCGACACGTCGAATGCGCGTTTCTCTTCAAAGGCCAGCACATCGGAAGAATACAACGCCGGCAAACGCGCGAGAAGCATGTGGCCCGCTTACTGCATGGGGCGCTCGTGAATGATCATCCAGGACGTGCCGAAGCGGTCGCGCAGCATGCTGAAGCGATGGGCGAAAAATGTTTCCTGCAGCGGCATGAAAATTTCGCCGCCTTCCGCCAGCAGAGCGTGGACGCGTTCGGCTTCGGGGATGTTGTCGAGGCTCAGCGAAAGATACGCGCTGCGCATCGGCTGATAACGGCCGGGGGGCATGTCTGCGCCCATCAGGCGTGTGCCGCCGATGTCAATCTGCGCGTGCAAGATGGCATTTTTCATTTCCGGCCCAAGGCCGGTTGGTTCAGGCGATTCGCCGTGGCGCATCATCATCGTGATTTTTCCGCCCAGGTGTTTTTCGTAAAAGCGAAACGCCTCTTCGCAATTGCCGCCGTAATTCAGATAGGTGTGAATTTTCATCGCTAGTCGCTCGCTTTCGCTATGGAATGCTGGGAGCCGGGGGGAGTCTGGTATTCGTCGTGCCGGCGGACGAAATCCATCACGGTCTTTTCGTTGCGGCCCTTCGGCGCGCGGTTCAGGAGCATCAGAGTACCAACCAGTTCTTCGACCTCCCTGCGTGTAGGTCGAGTAGGTGTGAAGACATAGCCCGTCTCGTCCTTCTAGAACGCGCTCAGCCCCGGCAAATCCGAGCAATCGAAGCTTCGCGGGATGGGCATTGCCGCGAAATTATAGAAGATCGTCCGGCTGTCGAGTTCCTCTTTCCTGAACGAGAGGTGAAAATCGTGGTTAAAGTCGTTGCCGTCCGCCGACACCCACGCAAAACGCCAGCCCATGCGCGATTTGTACGCTTCGATTTCGGCGAGGGGAGCGCGCGCAACAACGGGCAGCGTCACGTCGTGGTGTTCCAGGCGCGCCAGGGCGGCGGCGAAATGATCGCTCAGGAATGAGCAGGATTTGCAAACCGCGCCCGGACCCATCATGAATCAACCAGAAGCTGGCTGCGACCCGCGAACAGATCGGCCAGAGATTTCCGGCCGCCAGGCGTCTCGAACATGTAGTTCTTCTCGATTTTCACCCACGGCAGCGCGCGGCGTTCGGCGTTGAGTTCGTCGCGTATACGGGTAAATTCCTTCTCCTTGGTGAGCAAGGCCCGGCGTGCTTCAAGCCAAGGCTTGGGGGATACGACCGGATGGTCTGCCATGCATGCTCCCCTATTGCCGTCTGCGCAAATGCCGAACGGCGCGGCGCGCGATTTCACAGCGCGCTTCGAGCACGTTGAAACGCTGGGTGCCGATAGCGATTGTTTCCTGCGGATGCAACGAGCCGAGCGTTGTGGGATAGATCGAAACGCGCGCAAGGTAATAACCCAGGATTTGCTCGGCTTGGCGCTCGAGTTGTTGCAGGTCGGCGAGGCTGCATCCAGCCGGCACGTTCGGCGTGGGGGTGAGCAGCCGTTGACGAAGATCGTCGGTCGTTCGTCCCCAGAGCGCAAGGCCAAGCGTAATCAGCCGCCCCGCAGTTTGCATGTCCGGGCGCTGGTAGCGGCCCCACGGCAGCAGCGAATCGAACTCCTGCTCGTCCATCGAAATTCTCCTATCGATTTTTCAGAAGCTGGCCCGCGATCACCAACCGCTGAATCTCGCTGGTGCCTTCGTAGATTTCGGTGATTCGTGCGTCGCGGTAGGCGCGTTCAACGGGGTACTCGCGGCTATAACCGTTGCCGCCGTGAATTTGAATCGCCTTGTGCGCCACGCGCGTGGCCATTTCGCTGGCAAAAAGTTTTGCGGACGCTGCTTCGATGGTGACCCGCGCGCCAGTATCAAATTTCCATGCGGCGCGCCAGGCGAGCAATCGCGCGGCTTCGATTTCCGTGGCCATGTCGGCCAGCATGAACTGGATCGCCTGAAAATCCGAGATCGGATGCCCGAAAGCCTGGCGCTGCTTGGCATATGCGAGTGCCGCTTCGAAAGCGCCTTGCGCGATACCGATCGCTTGCGAGGCGATGCCGATCCGCCCGCCATCGAGCGTAGAGAGCGCCACCTTGTAGCCCTCGCCTTCGTTGCCGAGTCGATTGTCGACGGGCACTTCGCAGCCGCTGAAGACAAGCTCGCAACAAGCCGTTGCGTGAATACCGAGTTTCTTTTCTTCCTTGCCGACGGAAAATCCCGGTGTGCCACGTTCAACGATCAGTGCGGTAATTCCCTTTTCGCCCAGCTCAGGCTTGGTGTTGACGTAAACCAGCGCCGCGTCCGCCACGCCGCCGCTGGTGATCCACGCTTTTGTGCCGTCAACTACGTACCGGTCGCCCTTGAGGACAGCTTTTGTCTTAAGCGCGGCTGCGTTCGAACCGGCCTGGGGCTCGGTCAGCGCGAAGCAGCCGATTTTTTCGCCGCGTGCAAACGGCAGAACGAATTGTTGCTTTTGCCGGCGAGTGCCGAAACGCAGGATCGGATCGCAAAACAGCGAGTTCTGCACCGAAAGAATCACGGCCGTTGAAGCGCAGGCGCGCGCGATTTCTGCGATCGCGATCGAGTAGCTCAGATGGTCCATGCCCGCGCCGCCGAAATCCTGCGGAATCGCAATGCCGAGCAGCCCGAGTTCGGCTGCTTTGCAGAGAATTTCTCGCGGATAACGGCCGGTCTCGTCGAGTTCTTTGGCATGCGGTTTTACTTCCGCCTCCGCAAACTCGCGAACGCTGCTTTGTAACAGTTCGTGTTCCGGACTGAGATCGAGGTTCACGCGATGCTCCGGGTAGGGCTGGGGCGCGCTTCGCCATGATTCTACGCGCTCGGCCGAGCAAAGGCATCCGGCCGGTTCACTCCGCCCGCTTTGGCGACGAATTTGCGCGCTCTCCGGCGTTGATATAGCCTAGCGCCACGTGGACACCACCAAACATGGCCTGAAACAGTCTCTCCGGCTCAGGGACCTGGTCTCGATTCAAATCGTGGTCATCGTGTGGCTCGGTTGGACCGGATTTGCCGCAAAGCAAGGCGCCACGCAGATGGTGCTCTGGCTTGTGGCGATTCTGCTCTTCTATCTGCCGCTCGCCGCCGTCGTAATGAAGCTGAGCCGCGCGCTGCCGATCGAAGGTGGCATCTATCAGTGGATCAAAGAGGGTGTCTCGCCGTTCGCCGGTTATATGGCCGCGTGGAATCTGGGAATTTACTCGATCAACGCGTTCGCTCCGATCGGGTCGATCCTGGTCGAAGGATTCGCGCGCGCGGCCGGTCCGCGCGGTGACTGGATGCTGAAAAGCCACACGCTCGCGCTGGCAGTGACCGCGGCGGCTTGCCTGGTGGCCTATTACTTCAACGTCCACGGACTGCAACTTGCGAAGTGGTGGAGCAACGCAGGATCGTTCTGCACGATCGCGACGTTCATTGCGATGGCTTGCCTGCTGGTGAAAGCCTTCGTCATCAAGGCGCCTTTGTTGCACAACTCCTTCTCGCTCGCGTGGCCCACGTTTTCGATTCTTACGCTCAGCATATTCGCCAAGGTGGCCGTCGGAGCACTATCGGGCTTCGATAATGCTGCGGTTTTCGCCGAAGAGTGCAAAAACGCGGAAAACGACGTGGCGCGCTCGGTCATGATTGCGGCTCCATTGATCGCTCTGATGTATGTGCTGGGCACGAGCACGGTGCTCACCTACGTAAAGCCGGCGGATGTCGATGTGTCCGCGGCTGTCGGACAGGTGATGCAGGTCGGGTTGGGTGGTTCCGCGCTGAGCAACGTTCTGGCGGTTGCCGTCGTTGGTGCTTTCAACATCGCCTTCGTTGCGGCGATGGTGATCACGATCGGAGTTGTCGCCCGGCTGCCGATGGTCGCCGGATGGGACGGGTTACTGCCTGCCTGGTGGAGCGCGTTGCATCCGAAATTCCGTGTGCCGTCGAAAGCAATCGGAGCGGTCGCAGGGAGCGTGTTCGTTCTAGGCGTACTCACATTGCTCGGCGCGGACAACCAGGAAGCGGTGCAGGTAGGCGCAAGCGCAGGAGTCGGCTCGCTCAGCGTGATGTACATGTTGCTGTTTTCCGTGGTGCTGTTTGGATTTCGCTCGCGGCCATGGCGTCCCGGTGCGGGAATCCGGCTCGGCGGGCTGGCGGGGTTCTCGGTCGCGTTGCTCGCCCTGTTTTTTCAGGCCGTCCCTGTCGGAGACGTGGCCAACACCAGAATCTACGCGCTCAAGGTCGTCACCGTAATGCTCGTCACCAACGCCCTTGGCGCCTACCTCTATTGGCTCGGCGCACGGAGGCAAGCTTCGGTTGCACCGGCGAGCGCTGACGCGCCGACCGCCGACTAAAAGGGTTTCGTCAGCGCCAATTTGTCCGTTCTTGATCCCCTGGACCGGCTTCGGTTCGCGTTTCGAGATTCTTGCCGGGCGCTATAATTCCTCGAGCCCTCGAAAAAGTCCGCGAAGGAGAATTGCAATGGAATCTCGCCTCAATCCGTTTAAAGCGGCGCCCAAGGCCTACGAGGCAATGGCCGCTCTTCAGGCGTATGTGAACGCCTGCGGCCTGGAAGGGCCGCTGATGGAACTGGTAAAGATCCGCGCATCACAGATCAACGGCTGCGCTTATTGCATCGATATGCACACGAAAGATGCGCGGGCCGCCGGTGAAAGCGAACAGCGCCTTTATATGCTGGACGCCTGGCGCGAATCGCCGTTTTATTCTGACCGCGAACGCGCCGCGCTCGAATGGACCGAATCGCTTACCAAACTTGTCGAAGGCCATGTGGAGGACGCGGTCTATAAAGCCGTGAAGCCCCATTTTTCAGACCAGGAGCTCGCCAACCTCTCGCTCGCCGTTTGCTCGATCAATTCCTGGAACCGCCTTTGCGTCGCCTTTCGCGCCGAACCGGGCCACTATCACCCGGGCAAAGCGCGCGTCGAGACCAACGCATAGCGTTTATGGCTGCGTGCCGTAGCCCGGCGCAGGCTTCCGCGCGAATTGTTCGGACCAGCGAATCTTCGCGGTCACCTGCATAACGACGAAGAGCGTCAGGATTGCGCCGGTGGCGATGGCCAGTCCGGTGAATCCCTCGAAAAAGAACGCATAAGAAAACAGGACCAGGTAAACCAGCTGTGCGAGGCCTGCCTCAAGAGCGGCAAAGCGCATTCCGGCCACGACGCCGAGATAGGAGATCACCAGGAACACCGAGACAGCCGAGCAAATGAGAAACGCGAGACCAAGCGCGATGTGGTCGACCAGATAGGCCATCAGCAGGTGGAAGGAGAAAAACGCGCAGGCCAGGAAGAAATAGTTCATCGGATGCAACTCGATGCCACGCACGGTGGTGATCACAAAAAGAACGAAAAAGAAAAACAACAGAGAAACCGGCGCGAAGAAGCTGATTCGCCACGTGATCGGCCCAGGCTGGAGCTTTTCCGGCATCGCCAGGCCGATCTTGTAGCCGGAGATCAGATTCTTGTAGTTCCACACCAGATTCCAGCCGGAAGAAGTCTGGTGTTCTTCGGTCGGTGAGAGCGTGTTCTCTGGAAAATCGAAGCCGGTAAAATCGGTCGCAACGCGAAGCTCAAAATCTTTTACCTGATTTACTTTGTCGCCGAAGTTGTAGGTCCAACTTTCAAGCCCCTGTGAACGATAGGCGACGCGGACGGTGGCGACCTCGCCCGGGGACATCCGGTAGCTTCCGTAGGCTTCCATATTCGCGTTTCCGATGGCGAGCGGCGCGCCGTTCACGGTGAATGTGACGTCATCGTAGATCGCCTGCCCGGTGGGAAAATTCAGGGAGAACGTCACGTCCTGCGGCTGCCCGCTGTCGTTACGGAAATCGTAGGCACCGGCAAAGTTCACCGTGTACGTGCTGTACCAGAGAAGCCCCTTGCGGCGATAGTCGAGATGCAAAGCGGCCTGCACCCGGCTTTTATCGATCGGAAGTTGCAGGTTTCTGCGGACAGCTCTTGCGCGGGTCACCTGCTTTCCGTCTTCGGTAGTGGTCACGGTCTCTGAATCCGGGACGCTATACCACCCCTGCGCAGGCGACTGTTCCTGCGGCGCGCCCCACAGCGAAGCCACCTGGCTGCGCAGCGTGGAATCGGAGTTATTGGTACGGACAAAGACCGTCGTGCCCAGGATTGCCCACGCCACGGCGGTCGAAAGGTAAATGAAGCAGATGGCGATGATGCGCTTGGTCATGGAAGCTCTCCTCGGATGAAGTTTTCACCTCGCCGCCACACAAACAGCATGCCACAGCGCGCGCTGATTGTAAAGTACTTTGTATAATGAAGTTCTCTGGCTTGCGTCCTCCCGCGCTCGTCGCGAGTACCCCGGGTTTTGTGGGCTTGGCTCGCTTCGGCTATCATCGTTTGCTCGTGGCAGCCGATGCCGTCCCCTGGCACAGAAGCGCTCGAGCGAACAGGAGAAAGGTGATATGGCGATTTCGGTGGGAGCAGCGGCTCCCGATTTTACTCTGAAGGATCAGAACCAGAAGGAAGTGAGGCTCTCCGATTTTAAGGGCAAGAAAAACGTTGTGTTGGTTTTCTATCCGCTCGATTGGAGCCCGGTCTGCACCAACGAACACGCTTGCTTTGTGAACGACATGAAGCGCTTCGAACAGCTTGACGCGCAGGTGCTGGGCATCAGCGTCGATAGCTCCTGGTCGCACAAGGCGTTTGCCGAAAAAATGGGAATTCACTATCCGCTGCTGGCCGACTTTCAGCCGCGCGGCGCGGTGGGCGACAAATTCGGCGTGTTCCTTGCGGACAAGGGAATCACCGGACGCGCGATCGCCATTATCGATCGCGGCGGAAAAGTAGCGTGGTTTAAGAATTACGACATTCCGACCGTGCCGGACATCAAGGAAGTCGCCGACGCGCTCGCGGGCGCAAGGTAAACGCTCAGCGCGCGGGCGGCGGCGGCGCGCCCGAAGCGGAACGGTCAGAAGCAAACGTCCGGACGTAATCGACCAATTGCCAGCGTTCGAGATCGCTCAGCTTGTCCTCGAACGCCGGCATCGGCCAGTTGCCTTTCGTTGTGACCCAGTAAAGATCCCCATCGGTTCGGCGGCGCATCGCCAAGGCCTTGCGAAAATCGGTCGGTTTGCTCCAAAGGCCCGCCGCCTTGTCGCCTTTGCCGTCTCCGTTTGAACCGTGGCAGCTTGCGCAGTGGTCGTTGTAGCTGGCTCTTGCAGCCGCCAGCGCTAGGGGTGTCGCAGGTGCCGGATTCTGCAGGTCGTGAGCCGCGCGGCGTTGGGCCGCGTTCTGGACAGAAGTGACCAGCGCGAAAAGCCCGATGACCGCAACCAGGACAATCGCTACCAACAGCAGGATTTTCGATCTTTTAGGACCAGGCGGCATTCCCGGCTGCGATTGTCGCACAGCTTTTCAGGATTTGCCGGTGACGATCGCGAAAAGCAGCCAAGCGTTCATAGCCAGAATCACGGCCGTCGCAAGTCCGGCAAGGTAGTTTGTGAGCGGCCGGTTCGCGTGCGTGCCCATCAGGTCTTTTCGGCGCGTGAGCAGGAGCAGGGGAATCATCGCAAACGGCAGGCAGAAGCTCAGCACGGCCTGGCTGAGTACGAGCGTTTTGAGCGGATCGAGCCCCGTGGCAATCACAGCGATCGCCGGAATCATCGTAATTGCGCGTCGCGCGAACACGCTGATCCGGAAATTCATGAAGCCCTGCAGGATCACTTGTCCGGCCATTGTGCCGACGGTTGCCGAGGACAATCCCGAACAGAGCAGCGCGCTCGCGAAGGCCATTCCGGCAAACTTTCCAAGCAGGGGAATCAGCGTGCTGTGCGCTTCCTCAATCGACGAAACGCGGATGCCGTGCTCGTAAAACACTGCCGCGGCCATCACAACCATCGCGGAGTTGATCAGCCACGCGCCATTCATCGCCAGCAGCACATCAAAGAGCTCCATCTTGCGGTGACGATCGTCGCTCTGGTCGCGATCGGTTCGTCGCGGCAGGACGAGCGACGAATGCAGATAGATGACGTGCGGCATCACCGTCGCGCCCAGCATGGAAACCGCAAGGTAGATGGAGGAGGAATGAATCTCGGGCACGAACGTGTTCTTCAGGATCGGCAACCACGCCGGTTTGCTCACGAACATTTCGAACGCATACGCAACGCCGATCACGCCGACAAACGTCATGATGACCCGCTCGAGCCACTGAAAGCCGAACTGCTCGATCGCGAGGATCATCATCACGCAGATGCCGGTAAGAATGGCCGCAGGCAGCATTCCGATTCCAAGCAGCAAATAAAAGCCGAGCGCGGCTCCGAGGAATTCGGCAAGGTCGGTAGCCATCGCGGCAATCTCGGCGGCGATCCAGAGAGAAGTGTTCAGCGGCCGGCTGAATTCGGCGCGGCAATTTTCCGGGAGTGTGCGGCCCGTTGCGATGCCGAGCTTGGCAGCGAGGTATTGCACCAAGATCGCCATCGCGTTGGACCACAGCAGAACCCAAAGAAGCTCGTAACCGAAGCGGGCACCGCCTTCGATATTTGTCGCGAAGTTGCCCGGATCCATGTAGGCAACCGACGCAACGAAGGCCGGGCCCAGATACCACCAGGGGTCGCGCAGCTTCACGCGCGCGCCCGAAGGCGCATTCGGCGTAAGAATTTCTGCTGTTCCGCTTTCCACGACCCGCTCCGCTCTGATGTTAACCTAGATAAACTATCTAAATAAACTACGCTTAATATCGACCGGAGTCAATGAGCTCCCGGTGCGACTTGCCGAAAATGCACAGGGGGCGGTCTGCTATAGTGGACGCGCGAAAGGCGAAGGAGAAAATCGATGGCGGAAGCACCCAAAGGGCCGCAGCAGGTGCAAATCAAGGCGGATGAAAAGGAATTACTCGGCCAGTACGCAAATCTGGTGGTGATCCATCACAACGCCGAGGAGTTTACGCTGAACTTCGTCTATGTTTTTCCCAGCGTGCCGCAGGGAAAACTGGTCTCAAGCATGATCATCACGCCGGCGCACGCCAAGCGCTTGATGCGCGCGCTCGAGGAAAACGTTTCACGCTACGAAGCGCAATTTGGCACGCTGCCCGAAGGACAAGGGCCTGGCCCGGAGCCGAACGTCGGGTTCGTCCAGTAGAAGCGCCGCGCGTAGAGGTCAGCAGACCGCCAAAACCCCGGCGCGATCCACAACCCATTTCCCGTTTTGTTCGAGGAATTCCAGGCCCACGGCAAACTGGCTCTCTTGCGTCATCGTGCAGTAGGCAACGCGGGCAACGGATTTGAACGAGCCGGTCATCGTGGCGACGACCATTTTGTCGTTGATCTTCCAGGGGCGCGTGCTCAGCACGCACGCACCGCGGCCACTGACATTCTGTGTAAATGTTGTTTCTGTCCCCGGAATTGCCGCGTGTCCGGTGATGCGGACACCGACTTCTATCGGAACGCGTTTCTCACTGCGGACTGCGGTAAACGGCCTAGGGACCCCCATCCCGAGCGCCATCGTGTTCCCCCTATTGGTTTTTTTACAGGCACGCCGCAACGTGCCGCATTCGTGGTTTCTTGTCTCCGTCGCCTTTCATGCGATACAGCGAGACGTCGGCTTCTCCCAGAAGTCTTTCGACAGTGCTGCCGTTGGTCGGATATACGGCGACGCCTACGCTCACCGTGACCCGTGGTTTCTGGCCGTCGTTCGCGAGCCTTTCGCAGATGCGCTTGGCGGCTTGCTGTGCTTCGCGTTCGCCCGATTCGGGCAAAATCAGCGCGAACTCGTCACCGCCGTAACGCGCCGGCGTATCGATGGCGCGACTCCCGCTGCGCAGCGCAACCGCCAGGCGCTTGATCGCTTTACTGCCGGTCAGGTGGCCGTACTTGTCGTTGATTTTCTTCAGGCCGTCGAGATCGAAAAGGAGCACGGCGAAGCTGCGCCCGGTGCGGCCGGATCGCTGAAGCTCGCTTTGCAACACTTCGAACATTTGCCGGTGATTGGCCAGGCCCGTCAGCGGATCCATGCTGGCCTGCCGGCTGACCTGATCGAAAAGTTGCGCGTTGTCAAGCAGGGTGCCGCCCAGCACCACGATGTAACTGAGGACGACCAGGCCGTGCGCCAGTGAATAGGGGGCGTCGAGCATGTGCGCCGATTCAGCCATCGCGGCGTGGCACATCACGTTGATGATGGCGGCGGCGAAAAGCGCGCGGTCAAGCGAGGCGTCCGCGCGGCGAAGACGGAGGCGGTAGCCGAAGGCCGCTATCGCGAAAATCGTGGCGGGCAGCAGGTCCCAAGGGCGGGGGATCAGAGAATTCGGGTGAACCTTCAGCGCTGCGGGCATCATGAAGTAGAAGACGCTGGTCAGGTAAGCGATCGCGCCAACCACAAGCGTTGCGCCGGCAATTTCCTTTGCCGGTTCGCGGGAAACCGGAATCCTGCTTTCGACAACCAGTGCCGCGATGAGCAAAATGCCGAGCAGCGTCCGGCCCGCGAACCAGCCAAGAGATGTCTGAAAAGCCTCGGCGCTGCTCGCAACCAGCATGCCGCGGTAAAACGTCATGCTCGTGCCGAATTCGATCAGCCCGGCGAGCATGAAACCGAAGGCCAGGATCAGCGAGATTCGGTCGTGTGTGCCGCGGAACCGGACCAGTGCATTGGCCGCGAATGTGAAGGCGATCAGGCTGCCGGCCATTTCAAGGTACGTGTCGAGCAGGGGGTCGGCGCGGTAAGGAGAGTTGCGAAGGACCCACAGCAGAACGCAATACGACGCAGCAACGATCATCCCCATCAAGAGGATCCGAAAACGGTGAACAAAGCTCCAAACGCTGCCTGAATAACCCACAAAAACCCCCGGGAAGTACACCAAGCCCCACACACTATAAAGCACGTTTCAGACCTAACTTCGATATAGTACTAGTACCGTTTAAGTTATTTGGGAACTTTTACTTACGAGGTGTGGCGAGGGCTGGACGAAGACGGTCAGGCCCGAGAGCGGCAAAGCGCCAGTGTAAAAACGTTACAGAGCTGGGAAGATACTTCAGCGCTCCGATTTTATGGCTTCGGGGCGGGCGGAGGCAGGTCCCGCGCTTCGACAGTGCTGAGGAAGCCTTGCCGACGGTGCGAGCCATCGCAAAACGGCTTGTTTTCGGAATGGCCGCATCGGCACAGCGAAACGCCGGGTCGCCCGCCCAGTCCAAACGGCTTTCCGGAAGCGTCGACGATCTCGAAGTCGCCCTCAACCAAAAGCGACCCGTCATTGCGAACCGTGACCTTCGATGGCATGAAGCCTCCTGGAAAATAAACCGGCGGCCGCAGCCTTGGATGATTGCGGTCGCCTCGACAGCGTCAGTACTTCGGCACGCTCGGATCGACTTCGTCCGACCAGGCCAGGATGCCGCCCTTCAAATTCCAGATCTTCTTGAACCCGGCCTTGCGCAGGAAATCAACGGCATCGGCCGAGCGCTTTCCGCTCCGGCAGTGCGCCACGATTTCCCTGGACGAATCGAGCTCCGCCGCGCGGCGCGAAAGCTCGCCCAGTGGAATCAGGTGCCCGCCGAGGTTGCAGATCTGATATTCGTGCGGTTCGCGCACGTCAAGAATGTAAAGATCGTCTCCCCGATCGAGCCGCGCTTTCAGCTCTTTCGGCGTAATTTCAGGAATATTTGTCACGGTACTTGGCGCCTCTTCGCCACGAATTCCGCAGAACTCGACGTAATCGATCAGTTTCGTCACCGTCGGATGCTCGCCGCACACGGGGCACTCGGGATTCTTGCGCAGCTTCAACTCACGGAACTTCATCCCGAGCGCGTCCAGGAGCAGCAACCGCCCGACGAGGGGATCGCCCTTGCCGAGGATCAATTTCAGCGTCTCGGCCGCCTGAATTGTGCCCACGATTCCCGGTAGCACGCCGAGCACGCCGCCTTCGGCGCACGAAGGAACCAGCCCCGGTGGAGGCGGCTCGGGGTACAAGCAGCGGTAGCACGGACCGCCCGGATAGGCGAACACGGTGATCTGTCCGTCGAAGCGGAAGATCGAACCGTAGACGTTGGGCTTCCCCAGGATCACGCAAGCGTCGTTCACCAGGTAGCGCGTCGGGAAATTGTCGGTTCCATCGACGATGATGTCGTAGTCCTTGAAAAGCTCGAGCGCGTTGTCACTGGTCAGATTCGTTTCGTGCGCGACAATTTCGATATCCGGATTCAGCCCGCGCAAACGCGCCGCGGCTGCCGCGACCTTGGGCTTGCCGACGTCGCTGGTGCTGAAAAGCACCTGCCGCTGCAGATTCGTGTTGTCCACCACGTCGAAATCGACGATGCCGAGCTTGCCCACTCCCGCCGCTGCCAGATACAGGCCGAGCGGCGCGCCAAGTCCGCCCGTGCCGATGCACAGAACTTTGGCGTTCTTCAGCTTGAGCTGACCCTCCATGCCCACTTCGGGCATGATCAGGTGCCGGCTGTAGCGCAATATCTCTTCTTTGGAGAGCGACGTCGCACGCTCGGTTTCCGGTGGCGCGACGGGAACTCCGGTTTGAATCGCCATATGAATTCTCCTGCTGCTACTGTTGAAACTTGTTCAGTCCTCGAAGCCGCCCGCAATCGAAGGGACGATGCTGACCGTGTCGCCGTCCTTCACCTTCGTCTGGTCCTTTTGCAGGTAGCGAATATCTTCGTCGTTGACGTAGACGTTTACGAAGCTGCGCAGTTTCCCTTCTTCGGTGAAAAGGTGGCGTTTGAGCTCGCCAAACTGCGAGGTAAGGCCCGAAAGAGCTTCGCCGACCGTTGCCGCCTGCAGTTCAACGCTCGCCTGCTTGTTTGCATAGGCACGCAGGGGCGTGGGAATGATCACTGTAACCGCCATCCGCCGTTCTCCTCACTTTTAGAATGTCTTGCGCCGCCGAACGGATCCCGCCCGCCTTGTGCGGCCCATTAGATGCGGGTGCTGGTCGGTACGGATTCAATTGTCTCGCTATCGTAGGCCGCTCGATCGTCTTTCAGGCGCCACGAGGTCATCGCCGTCGGAGCGCCATCTTGAATGCTCACAATAATATAGCTGTACCAGGGCCAGGCGTGCTCGCGGTCGAATTCGCTGGGCCGCGCCGGGGCGTTCGGGTGCGAATGATACCAGCCAATCAGATCGATCTTCTTCTGGCGCGCCGTTTTTTCCGCCAGGAGCACGTCCCCCGGGGTGACTTCAAATCGGTTTCGCGGGGAATCGTTGCGGCGATTGGCAAGGGGCAGCAAGGCCAGCACTTCGCGGCCCTCTTCTTGGTCCCGGCCGAGCAGCGCTCCGCAGCACTCGTGCGGAAATGTTTCAACGCCGTGCGCTTCGATCTGTCGCAGGAGTTCCTCGGCAATCGTCAACACGTGGCCGCTCAATCTTCGCTCCAGAACTTGTCGCTGAGATACTTTTCGCCCGAATCGGGCAGCACCACAACGATCACCGCGCGTTCACCGCGCGGCAGGCGCTTTGCAACCTCCACCGCGGTCCAGACAACCGCACCGGCGCTAACGCCGACGAGCAATCCCTCTTCTCTGGCCAGCCGCTTCACCATCGCGTGCGCGTCTTCGGTCTGCACTTCAATGTTTTCGTCGGCAAGGGCCGCATCATAGATGGACGGTATGATCGCCGTCGCCATGTGCTTCAAGCCTTCGAGGCCGTGAAAACTGGAGTCGGGCTGCATGCTGATGCAGCGAATGCTCGGCTTCAGTTCGCGCAGTCGGCGCGTCGCACCGACGAATGTGCCGCTCGTGCCAAGGCCGGCAATGAAATGAGTGATTTCGCCGCGGGTCTGCGCCCAGATTTCCGGGCCCGTCGTGGCATAGTGGGCGGCGGGATTTGCGACATTGCCGTATTGATCGGGATAAAAATATTTCTCCGGATCGGCGTCGTAGATCTGTTTCACACGTCGAATCGCGCCATCGGTGCCTTCGTCTCCCGGCGTGTAGACGATCTCGACGCCATAAGCGTTCAGAATATGCTTGCGCTCCTGCGAAGCGCTCGTGGGCAGGCACAGTTTCACGCGATATCCAAGCGCTGCCGCGATCATGGCATAGGCGATCCCGGTGTTTCCGCTGGTCGCGTCGAGAATCACTTTGCCTGGCTTGAGCAGGCCGCGGCGTTCGCCATCGCGAATCATCGAATACGCCGCGCGGTCCTTCACCGACCCGCCGGGGTT
>DATMLZ010000030.1:0-2003 GCA_035569955.1 Candidatus Acidiferrum sp. | reverse complement strand
GGGCAAACGAGCCGACTTGTTTCTCGCGGGTGCTGGCGAGTGGGCGTCGCAAACCATTCCCATCGCGAATCCCGGAAATAACCTGGATAGCCGTATGCTTTTCGCCGACAGCCGTCTGCGGATCCAAGCAACCCCGCGAGACCAGTTCGATCTGCTGTATAGCGGTTCGCGCTTGGATCTCTTCAATTGGGCCATGCCTGCGGGACTCGAAGTCCTCAGCGGACAGCGCATGGCCCCGTCTTTCGTTTCGCCCTACGGCTTTCAAAACGAGAGCGAATCGGATCGGTTTAGCTTTTTTCAGGCCGGATGGAGCCACATCGCGCCAGATGGACTGCTCGGCGCCTTGGAAGCGCGCTATCAATACTCCCGGGCGCATCTCGATACCACGCCGCTCAATGCGTTGCCGCAAAGCCGCATCGAACTTCTGGGCGGCGACGTGACGGGCGCCGCGCCGCTCGCAAATGTCGCCAGCGAAACGCGACAGCAGGTGAGCGCGATCTGGCAGCCATCCACCTTGCGCGCGATAAGATCGCGCCATCAACTCGTGATCGGCGCTGATTTCGAAAGCTCCTCGCCAACGAATCGTTTCACCACTCCCTCCGGCATGAACCTCATCACCGCCGCCGGTGCGCCCGCTTTTGTAGTGGAGTTCAATACTCGCTCCGCAAGCCGCTCGATCATTCGAACGTCAACCTTGACCTTCGCCGACCATATCAACTTGGGGCAGAGCCTGTCGCTTGACCTCGGCGCGATTGCGGATTTCGCGCGCGGCTCCCTCCCCGCGCAATCGAGCCCGGCCGGCACCTTCGCTCCCGCTCGCGTAATTCCTTCACAGCCCGACCTGATCGTATGGAATAACATTTCGCCGCGTGCGGGATTTGCCTGGCTCGTGCCGCATAGCGATGGCCTTGTTTTGCGCGCAACTTATTTTCGCGTCTACACGCCTCTAGCCGGCAGATATCTCGATTTCGGCAATCCCAATAGTCTCGGCGGGAGCGAATATCAGTGGATCGACCGCAATTCCGACGGAGTTTTCGAGCCGGGCGAATTAGGTGCGCTGCTTCTACGTTTCGGTGGACCCTATTCTTCGATCTCGCCTCCCCTCGGGCGGCCATTCGCGGACGAATTTGACGTGGGCGCGGAATTCGCGCCCACGCGCGCAGTAAACATGCGCGTGAGCCTTTTTCGCCGTGACGATCGGCGCCGCCTCGCTGCAGTGAATACGGGCGTGCCTCCGTCGGCATTTACGCCTGTTCCCCTCCTTGATCCCGGACCCGACGGCATTTTCGGGACTTTCGACGATCAGCACCTCACGGTCTACCAGCAGAATCCCGCAACGTTCGGTCAGGATCACTACCTGCTGACGAACCCACCCGATCTGCGCATGCTCGACAAAGGGTTTCAAGCCGAAATTCGCGCGGCGTGGCGAAATCTTTTTCTCAACCTCTCATTTGTCGCCGAAGAATCGTACGGACCGGCCAATCCAGGCAATGCCGTTTTTGAAAATGACTCTGGCGTGGTCGGCGCGCTTTATATGGACCCGAACACCTTGGTGAACGCCAGCGGCCGCCCTTTCATGGACCGCGAGTACCTCGGAAATATCTGGGGCAGCTATCGCTTGCCGTGGGGCGGCATCGAACTGTCGGCAATCGCCGATTACACCGATGGGCTCGTCTTCGCGCGCCAGTTGCTTGTTACGGGACTTGCTCAGGGGCCTTTTGTGATCGACGCAACTTCTCGCGGCACTCTGTTATTTAATCCGCTCAGCGGGAATCGTGCGGAAGGCGTCATCAACGCGAATATTCGCCTCAGCCGCAAATTCCATTTGCCGGTCGGCACGTTCGATGCGGCGCTGGACATCATGAATCTGGCGAACAGCAGCTATAAGCTTCAGGAAAACGAAGTCACGGGAACGTCCTTTAATCTGCGCCTGCCTGTGGAAATTCAGCCGGCGCGGTTCGCGCGAGTCCAATTGCGCTACGCGTTTTGAGTCCCCTCGAAAA
>DATMLZ010000029.1:0-2355 GCA_035569955.1 Candidatus Acidiferrum sp. | reverse complement strand
CGATAGGCAGTGGTGGCGCCGATGCGGCCGTCGTTGAGCGGTGCAATCAGCTTGGTCAGCCAAGTGTGCGGGAGACGCACGTCGGAATCGGTAAACGCGAGCAATTCGAATTTGTCGGCCGGCAAGGCTTCGACAGCGCGTTGCAGGTTGTAAACCTTTTCTCCGCAGTCGGTCGGCGGCCCGGCGATAACGATATGCACAGGCTTCTGGCTCGCCGCCTTCACCCGCTCGATTACTTTCAGCGCCGGATCGAGACTGGTTGCCAGCGTGAAATATATTTCGTAGTTTGGATAATCGAAGCGCGTCAGCGCCAGCAGGTTTTCTTCCAGCCCACGCTCGTTGCCCTTGCAGGGGCAGATCAGTGCCGTCGCGGGCGTGTAGAAGCCCGCGTGTGAAGCTAATCGTCGCCGTACCATCTGGAACCATGCGAAGCCGTCCCAGAGTGAATACAAGCCCACAGCGACTTGCGCGACGACCAAGATGTAAAAAAGGATCTGCACGGGCGCGAGGATAGCAAAATCGCCGCGGGAGTGGCATAAGCTTCCGCGATTGACTTGCCCTACCCGCAACGATAGACTCGGCGCGATTCCCTAGGCGTTCCCCGGTTCACGCTCATGTAGGAGGTAGGTTCATGTCTGCTACCGCACCACAGCCCGTAAATGAAGCAAAGCTGCACGAATTCATGACCAAAGCCGTCGGCGAAATGGGCGCTGCGATAAATACCGCGCTCATCGTGATCGGCGACAAGCTGGGTCTCTATAAAGCCATGGCCGGCGCGGGACCGATTACGTCGGCTGAACTGGCAACCAAGACCAAGACCACCGAGCGCTACGTGCGCGAATGGCTGTCAGCGCAGGCCGCCGGCGGATTCATCACCTACGATGCCGCCACCGGCCGTTTCACTTTGCCTCCCGAGCAAGCGCTGGCATTGGCCGATGAAAGCAGCCCGGTGTTCCTGCCCGGTTTTTTTCAGGCCGTGGAAGCCACGATTAAAGGTATTCCGAAAATCACGTCCGCGTTCCAGACCGGCAAGGGAGTTGGCTGGCACGAACACGACGCTTGCCTGTTTGTAGGAACCGAACGATTCTTCCGTCCCAACTACCGCGGCCATTTGATCAACGAATGGATTCCGGCACTGAGCGACACCGAAGCAAAACTGAAAACGGGAGCACGCGTCGCCGACGTCGGCTGCGGATTGGGAACGTCCACGATTCTGCTCGCGCAGGCGTATCCGAAATCCACCTTCGTTGGTTTCGACTACCACTCCGGCTCGATCGATTTGGCGCGAGAGGCTGCGGCCAAAGCCGGCGTTTCCGATCGCGTGAAATTCGAAGTGGCATCCGCGAAGCAGTATCCGGGGAAGGGCTATGACTTCGTCGCGTTCTTTGATTGCCTGCACGACATGGGTGATCCCGAAGGCGCCGCGCGGCACGTGCTGGAAACACTCGATCGTAATGGAACGTGGATGATCGTCGAACCATTCGCGAACGACAAGCTCGAGGACAATCTGAATCCCATCGGACGCGTGTTTTATTCCGCTTCGACGATGCTGTGCACCCCTGCTTCACTTTCGCAGGAGGTTGGTTTGGGTCTGGGAGCCCAAGCGGGCGAGGGCCGGCTCGCGAAGGTGCTGCATGCAGCGGGATTCACGCGTGTACGGCGAGCGAACGAGACGCCGTTCAACATCGTTCTCGAAGCGCGGCCGTAAGATCGTCTGCGTGGCCGTAGCCAGTTGCCGTGATCAGTTCGCGCGGCGGCGCGAGAAGACGCCGCGGAGCACACGATCGGCGGAAGCGTTCAGTTCCAACTGAAACTTTCCAGCGGCGCGGCGGGCTTGTTCCATCAGCGAAGGATCCAACAGCAGCGCCGTGCGATCTACAAACGGTCCAGAAGCAATGGCGCGTCGTGCCGGGCGGCGCGGCTCGTTCGCCGAGAGGTCTTCGTACAATTCCAGATCGTGCCAGAAAGCCTGCGCGTCTTCGTCCGTCCAACGCAGCGCCTGGCCCAGCGCGACGAAAAATTCCTCGCGGAAGAGATCGAGTAAGGGAATCGCCAGGTCCATGCCTGGTTTTCGCGCGCTTTTCTTTTTCGAGCGCTTGCCTTTCGCGGATTTTTTCCCTTTCTTTGGTTTCAGCCGCCGCTTCGTCTCGCGAACCGTCACGCGTACTTTCAAACGCGTCGGCAACGCGGCTTCCGCGCGCAGGACCATAGCCAGCAGAGCTTCGCGGCGGATTGTTTCGAGCTGATCGCGATAGTGTGCAGGTTGGTCGGCGCGCCCGGGACGGCGATTTTCCGCCGCATACATGTCCAGGAAACGCGGAACCATCTCGTTGTGGTCGAGCGTGGCCAGTAATC
>DATMLZ010000028.1:0-4047 GCA_035569955.1 Candidatus Acidiferrum sp. | reverse complement strand
TCCACCGAAAGTTCGAGCGCGACGTCAAAAGCGAGAGGCTCGGCGGTCGTCGATTGCGCTGAGGGAGTTTGGCCGCGCGGGCCAGGCAAACGATGGCAATCGCGGCACCTGCAGAGGCGGCGAGCGCAACTAGCGGGATTTTTCTCGGCAGGCGGGGATTCGCCTTCATACCGATATCACCGATGCGCCGCCGTTTTCGTGAGATGCCGGCGGGGGCTCACATTTTGCGTTTCGCGGGTTTGTGCTTTGCCGATTTGGTTCTGGTGCGGGCCTCTTTCGATGGAGACCAGTGATGGAGCTTCATGTTGACCCGGTGTTCGGTCATGGCGACGCCTTCGCTGACAAGAAGTTTGCGTTGGAGGCTCGCGTAAGGCTCGCGGATGAGGAGTTTTCCGCCGGCGCCAACGACCCGATGCCAGGGTATGCCTTTGCCGGGGGGGCAGGCGGCCATCGCGTGACCCGCGGTACGAGCGCCGCCGCGCAGCTCAATCGCACGCGCGATCTCTCCGTAGGTCGTAACGCGGCCGCGGGGGATTTTCTTTACTGCTTTGTAGACCGGGTTCCAGGACGACATCACTCCTCCTGCTTACGCCATGTGCAGATTCTGCGTCCAAACAATTGTCGGCTAGGAGATCATCCGCCCGCCGCGTCGGGTGATTTTTACGCCGGGATGCAGGCCGCTCCGGCAGGGAATCGAGGCTTGCGCGGGCTGAAATACAGACCACCCTGCCCTTCGATTCAGCATCCCAATAGATGCGATCCAAATTTCTTTATAGAGCGGGCGACGTCGCGAAATAGCCGCCTGTAAGGCTTTTGTTTACATCATTCCTGCCTTCTCACCGCTCCTACCTACGTGCTTCAACAGTAATAACGCTTTCGATGCAACCCGCGCGTTTGTGACGCATCGTATCATTGACGGCGTAGTGGACCGACCGTACACTACGCGAGCTTGAAGGGAAAAGGAGATTTTCCTTGGCGTTCGTTCGGCGGAAAGGGAACACCTACTTCCTGGTGCACAACGTGCGCCGGCGGGGCAAGGTTCAGCAACTTCACCTCGCGCGACTAGGAGAACGGCCGCGCATAACCGATGAGGTGGTCCGGCGCGTAACGAGGACTCACCCCTTTCTCGAACTGGATTGGTCGCGGCTGCGGGAAGACGTTAACAGCCGCGTCGAACTGTTCGACGTTCGTTCACCTCACGTGCAGACACTTATGCAGACGCTACGCACTCTTAACCTGGACCTGGCCGATCTGTCGCCGCCACTGCTGCGGTTGACCGATCGCGCCAATATGAGCCGGGAACTGGTCACGCAACTGCGGCTTTTGCGGTCTACCCTCGATATCAAGTTGGATCAACTCGAGCGCACGGAACCGCGAGTCCGCGAGGGCGGAAGGATGTTCCGGTAGGGAGCACGGCCATGGGCGCACATGCGGCACAACTAGACCCGACACTTCGCAGCGTCGAATCCCGGGACTTTGAGGCGGGGCTGAGGCGGAAGATCGTCGGCCAAGACGAAGCGGTGCAGGCGGTGGTAGACCTGTATCAGGTGTTCCGCGCGGGCCTGAACTCGCCCGGACGGCCCGTGGGCAACTTGCTTTTCCTCGGACCGACCGGGGCCGGAAAGACCCGCGTGGTCGAAGCGACAGCCGAAGTCCTTTTTGGCGATCCGCGCGCGGTGATCAAGGTCGACTGCGCCGAATTCCAGCACTCGCACGAGATTGCGAAGCTGATCGGTTCGCCCCCGGGGTATCTGGGCCACCGCGAGACGCATCCGCTGATCACGCAGGAGGCGCTCGCGCAATATCACACCGACAAGCTGAAGATCAGCTTTTTGCTTTTTGACGAAATCGAGAAGGCGTCGGACGCGCTTTGGCAGCTGCTGCTCGGAATCCTGGACAAAGCGACGCTCACGCTCGGTGACAACCGGCGCGTCGATTTGTCGCAGACCATGATTTTCATGACCTCGAACCTGGGCGGCGGCGAAATCACCGAATTGATGACGGGTGGAATGGGTTTTGCTCCGATGGTGCGCGCCGAGGCCAAGCCGAAGCTCGATGAGAAAGTCGAGAAGACGGCGACAGAAGCGGCAAAGAGGAAGTTTGCGCCCGAGTTCATGAACCGCATCGACAAGGTGGTGGTGTTCCATCCGCTGCGCAGCGAACAGCTTGAGCAGATTCTGGAAATCGAGCTGGGCATGGTGCAGCAGCGCGTGCTGGAAACGGCGAAGGGACGGTTCCTTTTCCGCGTGACGCCGGCGGCGCGGGAATTTCTGCTTCGGGAAGGCACGGACCTGAAATACGGAGCGCGTCATTTGAAGCGGGCGATCGAACGGCATGTCGTCTATCCGCTCGCGAGTCTGCTGGCGACCGAACAGGTGCTGCTTGGCGACGTTATATCGATCGATTGGGACGGCACGTCGGACGGTCTGCAATTCACCAAGGACGCCGAGGGAGCGCTCGTCGCTCCGGCCGCCTCCGCCGACCGCCTCGCCGAAGCTGCTGCGGCTAACTCCGACGGACGGCGCCTGGCGTTTCCGGCGCCGGCCGTGGCGGCAGGCGAGTACGCGAGCGGAGCGAAGGTCATCCCCGCGGGTGCACAACGTCCGATCCCTTCAGAAGAAGGGAAGAGGAAAGGCTAGCGCACCACAGACGCCGTCCAGCAAGTCGGCGGGCACAAAAAACACTAAGGATTGAACGCCGGACGGCACTCCCCCGTTCGGCGTTTTGTATTGTGAACCAATACCCGAGGAAGAATAACAGAGGCGACGAGGGATTCTGCGGTATCAGCGCTCCCTTGGAATGACGGCTTAATGCCTAGGGCTTCCAGCGCAGGATGGGTTTGCGGGCGGCGGTGGTTTCGTCCAGGCGGCCGATGCGCGTGTTATGGGGCGCGGTCTTCACCAGTTCAGGGTTGGTTTCCGCTTCTGCGGCGATCGAGCGCATTGCCTGAATGAACAGATCGCATTCTTCCTTTGACTCGGATTCGGTCGGCTCAATCATCATGGCGCCGGGGACGATGAGCGGGAACGCCGTTGTGTAAGGGTGAAAGCCATAGTCGATCAGGCGCTTGGCGATATCCATGGTGTTGACACCGTGCTTTTTCTGGCGGGCGTCGCTGAAGACCACTTCGTGCATTGATGGCAAATCGTAAGGCAAGTCAAAAAGGTCCTCGATATTCTTGCGGATGTAATTTGCGTTGAGCACAGCATCTTCGGTGGCCTGGCGGATGCCGGGCCCATAGGCGAGCGTATAAGCGAGCGCACGCAGAAGCACGCCGAAATTCCCGCAATAGGCGCGAACGCGGCCGACCGTCTGCGGTCGGTTTGAATCCATCACGAAGCGGCCTTCCTTCTGAACGACAACCGGAACCGGGAGAAACGGCTCGAGTACTTTTTTGACCAGAACCGGGCCGGCACCGGGGCCACCCCCGCCGTGAGGCGTTGAGAAAGTCTTGTGCAGGTTGAGATGCATCACGTCCACGCCGAAATCGGCCGGGCGCGCAACGCCAGCAAGCGCGTTCATGTTTGCGCCGTCCATATAAACGAATGCGCCTCGCTCGTGAAGGATCGCTGAAATTTCGGCGATGCGATCCTCAAAGACGCCGAGCGTATTGGGATTGGTAAGCATGATTGCGGCGACCTCTTCATTGACCAGGCCGCGAAGGTGGTCGGTGTCGATCTGGCCGCGCTCGTTGGACTTGATGTTTTGGACTTCATAGCCCGCGACGACGGCCGATGACGGATTCGTGCCGTGGGCGGAATCGGGAATCAGAACGCGTTTGCGAGCGTCTCCGCGGCTTTCAAGGCAGGCGCGAATCATGAGCAGACCTGTCGTTTCGCCTTGCGCGCCTGCGGCGGGCTGCAAGGTGACCGCGTCCATGCCGGTGATCGCGAGCAGGCAGTTTTGCAGATCCCAGAGAATGCGCAGGCAGCCTTGCGAAACCTGGTCGGATTGGAGCGGATGTTCGCCGGCGATGCCGTCAAGGCGCGCGACGAATTCGTTGACGCGCGGATTGTATTTCATGGTGCAGGAGCCGAGCGGATACAT
>DATMLZ010000027.1:0-36301 GCA_035569955.1 Candidatus Acidiferrum sp. | reverse complement strand
CGACTGCGCAAAAGCGTCCGTCTCAACCATTCGCTCCGGATGCCACTGGACGGCAGTCACCCAATGACCGTCCGCCGTTCCCTCGAGTGCTTCGATCACCCCATCGGACGCTTTCGCCGTAATGCGCAGGCCGCGACCGGGGTCGAGCACCGACTGGTGATGAGAACTATTGACGCGCGCTTCGGCCGAATCGTGAGCGAGTTTCGCAAGCCGGGCACCCGGTTCGAGGCGCACCCGATGATATGTCTCCGGGCCGTGGTCGCTCCCGACGTCGTGCTCGATCGCAGCCGGCACTTCGCTCGGAATATCCTGCACAAGACTGCCGCCCAAAAAAACGTTGAGGCTCTGAATCCCGTAGCAAATCGCCAGCACGGGCTTTCGCTGGGCGAAACAGTGCTCGAGGAGAGCGAAATCGGTGCGTTCACGTTCCGGGTCGGCTGCCGCGGTTTTTAGATGCTTCGCCGCGTGAAAAAGCGCGGGATCGACATCGGCCGGGCTGCCTGAAAGCGCAATCGCGTCCAGGCTTTCGGCAACTTCTCTCAGCTCGGCCGGCGCGAGATCGAGAGGAACCTCGACCGCTTGGGCGCCCCCGCTATTTACTGCCTTGATGTAGTGGCCGATCTTGGCGTGGTCTCCGGCGAGTTGCTCTTTTAACGTGCGAAACGGCACACCGATCCGCGGCTTCGAATTGATTTCGCTGGCCATAAAAAACGATCGTATCACCCGCGCGTGAGTGGCGGCAACCCGGGCGCGACGCCTAGTCTTTGCTAGACCGCGCGAATTCCGCTAGCCTGTGGAGCGCAGGACACATTTTGAAAAACAAGCACAAAAGGCGGCCGCACGACGAACGGCCCGACGAAGCGAGCGACGCAAATGTCCTCGCCTACCTTGCGACGATTCAGGAACCACAGAGCGTTCGCAAGATTGCGCACGGAATGGGTCTGAAACATCGCGGCAGACGCTACCTGCCGCGTATTTTGCAGCACCTCAAGCGTCGCGGCGAGGTCAGCGAGGTTCGCGAAGGCTGTTACCGGCTGGCGGGAAAGAAAAATACCGGCGACGAGCCTGGCGCGCAATCCCCCTCGGTATCTTCGCCGGCAGCGAGGCACCAGGAGCGCCGACAGCCGCGGCCAATCCCCGAAAAAACACGGCTGGACGATCCAAACGTCGTAACCGGCCGCCTTGTCGCGCACCGAGACGGCTACGGCTTCCTTGTGCCCGATCACCCGATTCCGCGCGTCGATGGCGATCTGTTTATTCCGCCCAACGCCATGCATGATGCGATGAACGGCGACAAAGTTCTGGCGCGCATCGAGCGGCGCCGTCCGGACGGCCGCGCAGAGGGGCGCATCATTCAGATCGCCGACCGTGCTCACTTGGCGGTCGTCGGCCTTTTCCGCTACGAGCCGGACGGCAACTACGTGCTCCCTTACGACACGCGCCTCACCCAATCGGTCCTGATCCCGCCGGGCGAAGAACTCACCCCCGCGCTGCGAGAAAAACTCGGCGACCAGGCGGCCGCACCCTCGCGTCGCCGCTTGCGGTTGCCGGAGCTTGATGGCGCGGTTGTAAGCGCGCTGATCACGCGCTATCCAAAGGGCGGCATTTCGCCCACCGGTCGCGTGATCGAAATTCTCGGCCGCCCGGGCGAAATCGGGGTCGACGTCGAAATCATGATCCGCAAGCATCATATTCCACACGTTTTCCCCGAAGACGTGGTTGCCCAAGCGGTCGATGCTCCTCAACAGGTCGGGCAAGACGTGCTCGGCGGCCGGCGCGATTTTCGCAAACTTCCCATCGTTACCATCGACGGCGAGACCGCGCGCGATTTTGACGACGCCGTTCACGTGGGCGAACTCACCGAGGGCGGCTATGAGTTGCAGGTCCACATCGCAGACGTCGCGCACTACGTCCAGCGGAGCTCGTCGCTCGATCGCGAAGCGCGTTTGCGGGGTACGTCGGTTTATTTCCCGAATCGCGCCGTTCCGATGCTGCCCGAAGAACTTTCGAACGGAATCTGCTCGCTCAACCCCCACGTCGACCGGCTGGTGATGAGCGCCGTGATCGAGTTTGACGCGACCGGCAAACGCACTGCCGCCGAATTCATGCCCGGTGTCATTCGCTCCGCCGAGCGCATGACCTACACGAACGTCAACAAAGTCCTCGAAGGCGAAGCCGAAATGAGCGCGCGCTACGCGCCGCTGGCCGCCGACTTCCGCCGCATGAAGGATCTCGCGCTGCTGCTTAACGCACGCCGTGCCGATCGCGGCTCGATCGACTTCGATTTGCCCGAGGCGGTGATCGAGTTCGACAAGGAAGGCCGCATGGCCAGCATCGTTCGCAGCGAACGCAATATCGCGCACCGGCTGATCGAGGAATTCATGCTCGCGGCCAATGAAGCTGTCGCCGAGTATCTCGAACGCCGCGGCGTCGCTTCGCTGCATCGCGTTCACGAAAAGCCCGATCCAAAGCGCGTCCTGGAGTTCGAAGAATTGGCCCGGGCCTTTGGCTACTCGCTTGGCGTCGACGATCTGGCCGAACGCCGCATCGCCGTTCGCCACGGCACCGTCCGAGCGCCCGCGCGCATGACCAAGTCCGGCGAACAAAAGCGCGGCGGCCGGATGCGCCCGATGACGGTCTCACTGCCCGCAAGCGACGAGGTGGACATCCGGCCACAACATTACCAGGCGCTCACCCGCAAAATTGCCGGCAAACCCGAGGAGCGGATTCTCAGCTATCTGATGTTGCGATCGCTCAAGCAGGCGCGCTATGCGGCCGATCCGCTCGGACATTTCGCTTTGGCCACAAAGGAATACACGCATTTCACCTCGCCCATTCGCCGGTATCCGGACCTGATCGTTCATCGAGCGCTCAAATGGGCGCTTGAGCATCCGGATACTCCGCCCGAGCGAGCGACCGTTGAACGCCCGGGCAAGCCGCCCCAAACCGTCGCGACACTCGGGCCTTACCGCCGCGTCGAGCTCGAAGAGATTGCTTCGGAAAGTTCCGAAGCCGAACGCCGGGCCGAAGGCGCCGAGCGCGAACTGATGGAGTGGAAAACGGCCCAGTTCATGGAAAGCCATCTTGGCGACGAATACGAGGGACTGGTCATTTCGGTGCAGAAGTTCGGATTCTTCGTCGAGCTGGTGGACATCTTCGTCGAAGGCCTCGTCAGCATCGATCGAATCGAGGATTTCACCGGCCAGCGCGCGGCGTTTCGCGAACGCGATCACGCCATCGTCACCGAGGGCAGGCGAGGCGAAGCGCAGCACACGTTTCAACTCGGCGATCGCGTCCGCGTGCAAGCCGAGCGCATCGACCCTTTCCGCCATCGCGTCGAATTCGCACTGGTCTAGGCAATTCCGGCAAAAACCCCCAGCAAAATGACTATACATATGAGTACATATGCTGTATTACTGTTCAGCTAAAGCCGCGGGGTGTGAGTGAGCCGGTACGAATTGTTCGTCGGAAGGCGCGTCGAGGCCCGGTATCGAGCGGGATACATCTACTATTCGGCGACCGGGACCCTCACTGTCGACAACGGTACCTCAATCTTTATCGAAGACCGCTCCCTCGAGGATGGCCGGAACAAAACTGTCCGCGTGGAAATCCCCTATGAATGCATCATCGGGGTCGCCGAACTCTCCGAAGAGCAGCGCCCCAGCGTCTAGCGACGCCCCGATCCCCGGGCGCTTCACGACGATTGACCCGCTTCTACGCCTCGGAACAATCCCAATCAAGAGCCACCCCCGCGAGGAAGCCCTGGTCCCAAGGCCTCGGAGAATCGGGCAAGAAGTTTAGTGAAATAGGCAAGGTTCGGAACGCGCTAGAATCTACACTCCTCTTGGTCGAGCCCACCTCGAAGGAGGAACGATGCAAAAGCGCAAACTCGGAAAGAGCAATCTGGAAGTTTCGGCCCTTGGCCTTGGCTGCATGGGGATGAGTTTTTCGTACGGCCCGCCCAAAGATAAGAAAGAGATGACCTCGTTGCTGCACGCCGCTGTCGACCGCGGGATCACATTCTTTGACACTGCCGAAATTTACGGCCCGTTTATCAACGAAGAACTTGTGGGCGAGGCTCTGGCTCCCTACCGCGGCAAAGTGGTCATAGCCACCAAGTTCGGGTTCGATTTCGGCGGCACCGACCATCGGCCGGGCGCGGCACCTATCAACAGCCAGCCCGAGCACATCAAACAAGCCGTTGAAGGATCGCTCAAGCGGCTCAAGGTTGATGCCATCGACCTCTACTATCAACACCGCGTGGACCCTGCGGTTCCGATCGAAGACGTCGCCGGTGCCGTGAGGGACCTCATCAAAGCCGGTAAGGTCAAGCACTTCGGCATGTCGGAAGCAGCCGCCAAAACAATCCGCCGCGCACACGCCGTTCAGCCTGTCGCGGCCGTGCAGAGTGAATACTCGCTCTGGTGGAGACGCCCGGAACAATCCGTGCTGCCGACCCTAGAAGAACTCGGAATCGGCTTTGTTCCCTATAGCCCTCTCGGCAAGGGCTTCCTCACAGGCAAGATCGGCGAAAACGCGAAATTCGAAAGTACCGACTTCCGCAGCACGCTGCCTCGCTTTACGCCCGACGCTCTCAAGGTGAACCAGGCGTTGATCGATTTGCTCGCGAGCATTGCCAAGCCGAAGAACGCGACTCCCGCTCAGATCGCGCTTGCCTGGCTCCTGGCGCAGAAGCCATGGATCGCGCCCATCCCGGGGACGACGAAACTTTCGCGCCTGGAAGAAAATAACGGAGCGCTCAACCTCCAACTTTCCGCCGACGATCTTGGCGAGATCGACCGTGCGTCCTCCAACATCGAAATACAGGGCGACCGGTATCCGGAGCGTCTCGAGAAAATGACCGGTCTCTAAACAGCCGGCGCACTTGATAAGCGCCGCAAACACAGGAGAGTACATTCATGCATCAAGCGAAAGCTTATTCCGCTGCCAGTGCCACATCGCCGTTGGCTCCCACCAAAATTTCACGGCGCGATCCGGCCGAGCAGGACGTCGAGCTCGAAATTCTGTATTGCGGCATCTGCCATTCCGACCTTCATCAGGTGCGCAACGAATGGAGCGGGGTGATGCCCACCGTTTATCCTTGCGTCCCGGGCCATGAGATTGTCGGGCGCGTCAAGAAAGTGGGCTCGGCAGTCACGAAGTTCAAGGTGGGCGACCTTGCGGCGGTCGGCTGCCTGGTTGATTCGGACCGAACCTGCCCCGAGTGCCAGGCGGGCCTGGAGCAGTTCTGCCCGAATCTCACGCTCACTTACAATTTTCCCGACAAACAATTGGGAGGGGTCACCTACGGCGGTTATTCGGACGGCATCGTCGTCGACCAGAGATTTGTCGTCCACGTGCCCAGGAACCTGAGTCCGGCAGGAGCCGCCCCTCTGCTTTGCGCGGGAATCACAACGTATTCGCCGATGCGCCATTGGGGCGTCGTGAAGGGCAAGAAAGTTGGCGTCGTCGGTCTTGGCGGCCTCGGCCACATGGGCGTGAAGTTTGCCCACGCGCTCGGCGCTCACGTGGTCGTGTTCACAACTTCGCCCAATAAAAAGGAAGACGCGCTCCGGCTTGGCGCCGATGAAGTCGTCGTGTCGCGCAACGCGAACGAGATGCAGAAGCACGCCAGCAGCTTTGATTTCATCCTCGATGCCGTCTCGGCCGATCACGATATAAACGCATACATCAATCTCCTGCGCCGCGATGGCAACCTAACGCTGGTCGGAGCACCGGAGAAGCCTCTGGCGGTTGCCGCTTTCGGTCTTCTGTTTGGTCGGCGAAGCCTTTCAGGATCGCCAATCGGCGGACTGGTCGAAACACAGGAGATGCTCGATTTCTGCGGAAAGCACAACATCACCTCCGACGTAGAGGTCATTCCGATCCAGAAAGTGAACGAGGCTTACGAACGACTGCTCAAGTCAGACGTGAAGTACCGCTTCTCGATCGACATGGCTTCGCTCAAATCCGAGTAAGCAGGGACGACCAGGCGGCACCGCCAGAACCGGAGGTGCCGCGGCAGGACCAAGCAAATGAAAAGTTGAGCGATGACTGGGCTGCAGAGACCAATCGCTTCGGCTGGCTATCGAAGAAGTTAGGTCTCAAGTTTCGGAAGAAAATGAGTACAAACCTGACATCCAAAACAAATCGGACAAGCTTTATAAGAAGCCCGGATATGATGCAAACGACCTGTGACCAGGTCACAAGCCAGGAAAGCGAATAGGAAAGATCATGGAAATCAAAAGAGCCGGGTCGCAAGCTTCTGCGAAAGGACCGTCGGACTGGTTTACCGGCACCGTGCGCATCGATCCTTTATTTCAGGCGCCTGATCCGGCGCCGGTTCAAGGCTCGAGCGTCACGTTTGAGCCCGGCGCGCGGACGGCTTGGCACACGCATCCGCTCGGTCAAACCCTCATCGTCACGGCCGGTTGCGGATGGGCCCAGCACAAGGGTGGACCGGTTGAGGAGATTCGGCCCGGTGACGTGGTCTGGTTTGCGCCGGGCGAAAGGCACTGGCATGGTGCTACGCCGACGACAGCCATGACGCACATCGCCATCGCGGAGAAGAAAGACGGCAAGGTGGTCGATTGGATGGAGCACGTCACCGAAGCCGACTATCAGAGGTAATCATATGCCTCCAAGACTCGGGTTGCGCACGAGCTGACTTGATGGGGCAGATTCGCAAATTGCGGAGCAGGCGGAAATCATGAAACCCAACGCCAAGGTCGCCTCGATCTCGATTGCGGCGAATGCTGCTGGGTCTGCGCCATCGGAAATGGCTGATCTTGCGCGCATCATCGCGCTCTATGCGCCTCACGACGGCAGTTTTGATCTGCGCATTCCCGGCTTCAGTGTCCACCGATTCTCACGGGTCAACAAAGACCTGGTGCACGCCATGCGGCTTCCGTCCTTGTGCATCATCGCGCAGGGTGCAAAGTCGGTCATCGTTGGCCAGGACATCTACGAGTATGACCCCTCGCGCATGATCGTCGCCTCGGTGGCGCTGCCGGTGGCTGCAAAGGTCACGCGCGCAAGCCACTCTGAGCCCTATCTCTCACTCAAGCTGGATCTTGATCCGCACAAGATCGCCGAACTTGTTCTGAAGGTCTTTCCGCACGGGCTGCCGCCAGCGCAGGAAAGGCGCGCCGTATACGTCGCGCCGGTTGATGCCAGCCTGGTCGACGCCTTCATTCGCCTGATTTGCTGTCTGGCACAACCGCGGGACACAGACCTTCTGGCGCCGCTGGTTCTGGACGAGATTTTGATCCGCTTGTTGCGCAGTCCCATCGGCGTCCGCGTAGCGCAAATGGGCTTGGCCGAATCGAACGTGCAGCGGATCGCAAAAGCCATTTCGTGGCTCCGCGATAATTTCTCGCAACCCATGAAAGTCGACGATCTGGCCGAGCTTGTGCACATGAGCGTTTCCTCTTTTCATGAGCACTTCAAATCCGTGACGTCGATGAGCCCGCTGCACTATCAAAAAGTACTGCGCCTTCAGGAAGCCAGGCGTCTGATGCTTTCGACGATGATGGACGCGGGCACCGCAAGCCAGCACGTGGGGTATCTGAGCGCTTCGCAGTTCAGCCGCGAGTACAGCCGCTTTTTCGGGACCGCGCCGACGCGCGACATCGCCAAGCTCCGCCAGGACGATTCGTTCCAAACTCTTGACAACCCCTAGCCCATATGTTGCCCTGAGACGCATCCCGAACCGAGGAGGAAGGAATGAGCAAGTCGATTGGATTTATCGGCCTGGGCCTGATGGGAAGACCCATGGCGCTGAATCTTTTAAAGGCCGGCTATCCGCTAACGGTCTGGAACCGTACCCCGGCCAAGGCCGAAGAGCTCGCGAGCAAAGGAGCAAAGCTTGCGGCCAATCCGCGCGAGGTCGCCGAAAACTCCGACGTCCTGATCACAATCGTCAGCGACCCGCCGGCGCTCGAAGAAGTGCTCTATCAAAAAGGCGCTCTAGCCGCTCTGAAGAAGGGAAGCGCGCTGATCGATTCGAGCACGGTCTCTCCCGATCTTGCTCGAAAGCTGGCGGCCGACTGCGAGAAACACGGAATTGGCTTCCTTGACGCGCCCGTCACCGGCGGCACCTGGGGCGCTGAAAAGGGCGAACTGGTCTTCATGGTGGGCGGCCCGACTGATCTTTTCGAAAAACTGAAACCGGTCTTTGAAGTAATGGGCAAGCGCTTTTTTCTGCTGGGCCCGAACGGCGCGGGTCAAACCGTAAAGCTCGCGATGAATCTCCTGCTTGCGCTTGAGGTTGAGGCGCTCGCCGAGGCGCTGGCACTTGTCGGCGCTGCGGGAATCGAAGGTCAAAAGCTGGTCGAAGTGATGCAATCGAGCATGGGCCGCGCGCCACTGCTCGATTTAAAGGCCACGCTGATGCTCAAGCACGAATACCCGGCCAGCTTCCCGTTGCGCCTGATGCACAAGGATGTCCGGCTGGCGCTGGCCCTCGCGAAAGAAAAGGGCATCGAGCTGCCGGCGGGAGCGGCTGCCTTCGCCACCTACGGAGCCGTCAAGGATAAATCCCACGACGATCCCGACTACGCCTCGGTCGCACGCTTCTGGAAACAGTGAGCCGGAAAAGAAAAAGGGCGGTTCTTTGGAAACCGCCCCTGGCAAATTGAAAATTTGAAATTTCTGTTACGGACGCGAACGCGTTGCGCGAATGTAGTCGCGCAATTCAGAAACATTCGGCCCATACGAACCGACGCGGCCCGCATCCACCGGCAACCCAAGCATCTCGGCCTGCTCGATGCTCAATCCGGCGTCGTCGAGTTCCGCGAGGCTATATCCTTCGGCGGGCACAAGGCGCCGGTCGCGGCGCGAGCGGTCCACCGGACGCAACGGCCGGTTCTTTTGCGCGCTCTTATTCACGATGTTGAAGAACTCGTCCCAATCTCGCCGGTTCCACATAATCTCGGCCTCCCGCGTACTCCCAGTTCAAAACATCTGATGCTTCAAACCGTGTTTTGGTAGCACTACTTTTTCGCGACTCCCGCGCTACCCAGTGATGCGAATATTAACCCCCGCAGCCTCCGAAAGTCGCATTTGAAGTTTCAATTTGTCGAGTAAGTTATCGACAAGTTGGCGCCTTGCGCCCTTCACCTTCTATAACGTGCACAACAGCCATACATATACACACTTTCCTGCACTTTGTGAATGAATTCGCTGAATCGGGTGGTGCTGTTATACTGAAACCAAGCAGCGCAATCAAGCGGCAGCCGCAATGAAAAATCCTGTCATCGTCGTCCACTACCACGAGCTTTGGCTGAAGGGCGGAAACCGCCGCTTCTTCCTCGGCAAACTCTTCACCGCCCTGCGGCTTGCTCTAGAGGGCATTCCGGTTGAGCGCATCGAGCAGCCCGGCGACCGGTTCCTGGTCCGCCTCGGCGACGGTGCTTCGCTCGAAGCGGCCGCCCAGCGTATTGAGCGCGTGCTCGGCGTCGCCTACTATGCGGTGGCGCGCCCGGTTGAGCGCGACATGGATGCCCTTTGCCAGACCGCCTGGCAGGAGCTCGGGCCGCTCGAGTTTGGCAGCTTTGCCGTCCGGGCGCGCCGTAGTGACAAGACGTTCCCTCATTCAAGCATGGAAATCGACCGCGTCGTCGGGCGCTTCCTTCAAGATCGCCTGCGCGAACAGGGGCGCTCGCCGCGCGTCCAGCTCAAGGATCCCGACGTGACTTGCTTTGTCGAAGTTACGCCCGGCCCACTTCTGGTCTACGCAAAGAAGCTACCCGGTGCCGGAGGTCTACCGCCAAACACCGCCGGTCGCATCGCGTGCCTGCTTTCTGGAGGCTACGATTCGGCGGTCGCGGCGTACCACATGATGAAGCGCGGCGCGCATCTTGGCTTCATCCATTTTTACGGCGCTGGCGCGCGCCCCGGCGAATCTTCACTGCACGTTGCGAGCGGCCTTGCGCGCCAGCTGGTGCGTTATCAATTTCACGCAAATCTTTACCGCGTGCCCTTCGAAGCGATCCAGCGCGAAATCGTTCGCTATGCGCCGGAAGACTATCGCGTGCTCATCTATCGCCGCATGATGTTACGCATCGCCGAAGTGCTTGCCCGCCGCGACCACGCGCTTGCGCTCGTCACCGGCGACAGTCTCGGGCAGGTCGCTTCGCAGACCCTGCGCAACCTTGTCGCGGTCGATGCCGCCGCGCGCCTCCCGGTTTTTCGCCCGCTCATCGGTACCGACAAAATCGACATTCTCGCGACAGCCAAGAAAATCGGCACCTACGACATTTCGTCTGAGCCCTTCCACGACTGCTGCCCTGTTTTTCTGCCCAAGTCGCCGGCGCTCTCGGCCAGCCCACAGGATCTGGACGCGGCCGAAGGACATCTCGATCTTCGCGCGCTGGTCACCATGGGCTTGCAAGGCACGACCCTCGAACGCCTCCACTACTCAAAGGGCGTCGTTGAAACGGTCGAGGCTCGCCCCATCGCGCGAGCGGGGAAGAAGAGCACGGCCATCGCGTGAAGGCGCTCGGGCTCCACAGTTGGCGCATAACCCCGAAGCAAGCCGTTCAAATCCAGCTGGAACTTGTTCGCCGGGTTGAGACGTCGGACCGTCTCGGGGGACCAGGCAAGATCGCTGGTGCCGATATTGCGCTTGACCTTGAGCGCAATCGCGCGATTGCAGGCGTGATCGTTTACAGCTATCCAGACCTCCAGGAACTGGAACGCGTCTGGGTCGCGCGTCCTTTGACCTTCCCGTATGTCCCTGGTCTACTTAGTTTTAGGGAGATTCCAACGTTGCTTGCTGCTTTCGCAAAAATCAAAAACACCCCGGATGTGATTTTCGTCGATGGGCACGGCCGCGCGCATCCGCGCCGGTTCGGAATCGCCTCGCATTTGGGAGTGGTGCTTGATTGCCCAACGATCGGCTGCGCAAAATCCGTACTTGTTGGCACGGGACGCCTGCCCGCGCAAAGGGTCGGCGCGACGGCGCATCTGATTCACAAGGAAGAAGTTATTGCAGAATCGCTGCGGACCAGAGTCGGCACCAGACCCGTCTACATCTCGGCAGGCCATCGGGTGTCGCTCGGGACGGCGGTCGGGCTTGCGATGTCGGTGGTCGATGGCTACCGGATCCCCAAACCGACCCGCGAGGCCGACAAGTACGTAAAGATCTCGAAGGAATTGGGCCGCCAGCAGCCTTAATGGGTCAAACAGCCAGAAATCGCCCCAGAAATAAAACGGGAGGTGAAAACCCAAAGGTTTCCACCTCCCGGGGTGGGTGGGGTTTATTGCCGATCGCCCAGCAGGAATTTTGGTGTTCCCGCGCCTGAGCTTTCAGCAACCCGGCATTCAGCCGGTGCCACGAATGTAGCCAGAGTTAGCACAGTGCCAGAAATGCTGTCAATAGAGATTTCTACCGTGCTTACTAGACGTTGCAAGTGGTGAAAATACGTTTCGCTCCGGGACCATTTCGTCAGTGCGCGGTTTGAACCTTTTCCTTCTTCCATTTGATATTGCAGCCGACGCTCGGTTTCTGCTCCGAGCTCACCGGACGCCCGGCGAGCAGCGCATCAAGAGCTGCGCGCATGTCCGCTCCCGTTGCAGGACGCCCGTTGTTTGGTCGGCTGTCGTCAAACTGGCCGCGATAGGCCAGGCGATGGTCCTTATCGAATAGAAAGAAGTCCGGCGTGCAAGCGGCGCGATAAGCCTTGGCCACGCTCTGCGTCTCGTCATAAAGATAGGGGAACGTGTAACCGGCAAGTTGAATTTCCTCAGCCATTTTATCGGGGCCGTCATCCGGATACGCGTCCGCGTCATTCGAACTGATCGCCACAACGGCCACACCGCGCGCCTGATACTCGGAAGCGAGATTGGCAAAGGCCGACCGTATGTTCTTGACGTACGGGCAATGATTGCAGATGAACGCGACAAGCAAGGCCGGCGCGCCCTTGAATTGGTCCGACGAGACCAGTCGCCCGTGCGGATCGTGCAAACCAAACTCCGGGGCAATCGTGCCCAAGGGCAACATTGTTGAAAGTGTTTCCGCCATCGTGATCCTCCCGAACTAGGTTAGCACTTTTCGCAAGACAGCGACCAAGCGACCGACGAAGTGGCCGCAAATGGCGGCCTTGAAAAAACGGCGACCTGAGGCAAACTGGTGGTCACAAATTGTGACCAGCCCGGAACGGAGAATATGCCCAAAAACACGGGAATTGTGCCCATCGAGAAAATCGAATCGCGAATCCTGCTCGTTCGCGGCCACAGGGTCATGTTGGACGCAGACCTTGCCGAGGTCTATGGCACCAGCACCAAGGCGCTCAATCAAGCCGTCAAGCGCAATGTGGACCGGTTTCCCGCAGATTTCATGTTTCGTCTGGATCAACAGGAAAAAGACGAGGTGATCACAAAATGTGACCACCTTCAAAATCTCAAATTCTCACCGAATCTGCCGTTCGCGTTTACCGAACACGGCGCCATTATGCTGGCGAGCGTGCTCAGCAGCTCGGTCGCCGTGCAGGCGAGCATTGCGGTGGTGCGGGCCTTTGTTCGCTTGCGCGAAATTCTGGCCGCGCACAAGGAACTCGCCCAAAAACTCTCTGAACTTGAAAACCGTATCGAAGAACACGACCAGGAGATCGTGGCCCTGTTCGAAGCCATCCGCGAACTGATGGAACCGGTCGACAAACCAGCCAAGCCTATCGGCTTCCACCGTGAGTAGCGCGCCATGGCACTTGCCTTGTCGATTTCCTAGTCGCCCGGAGCCGTTCCCGCTGTGTCATCAAATGCCAATCGAAGTTGTAGTAGGCTACTGCGTTCGCGCCGCGGGGCGCAGGCAAGATGGCTGAGTTGACGCAGCAATTGCGGGAAGCGGTGGCCGAAGGGCATTGGGACGCGGCGATCGAATCGCTTCGCGCCGACAAACCCTCGAAAGCCGCGACCGCGATTCAGGCGCTGCCTTACGAACAGCAAAAAAGGCTTTTCCGGCGATTGCCGACCGATCTGGCCGCAAGGCTCGTGCCGGCCTTCCCCTATTACCACGCCTACGTCCTGCTGCACTCGCTTCCGATGGCCGAGATCGTGGCGATCCTCGACGCGATGCATCCGACCGAGCGCGACGATTTTCTCGAAGCGCTGCCCGAAGAAACCTGGCAGATCTTCACCAAGGCGCTCGACCAGGCGCGGCAGGGCATGGTTCCACCCGAAGCGGCATCTCCGGAGGCGCCGGCTCCGGCCGAACTTGAGCCGATCATCGTGGCTCGGCAGATCGAAAAATCCTACATGCAGCCCGAGGGACGGCAGATTCAGGTAGTCGCACCGATCGACATTTCGATCGAGCCCGGCACGATTCTCGCGGTGCTGGGCCCTTCAGGCTCGGGCAAGTCCACGGTATTGCGGATGCTCGCCGGGCTGCTCGCGCCTTCCAAGGGAACCGTGCTGTGGCACGGCAAGCCGCTCGGCGAATCGCATCCGAATGTCGCCATCGTTTTCCAGAGCTTCGCGCTTTTTCCCTGGCTGACGGTGCGAGAGAACGTCGAAGCGCCGTTGCTTGCTCGAGGTGTCACGCAGGCAGAGCGTTATCGGCGCGCGCTAAAGGCGCTGCGCTCGGTGGGACTCAAAGGCTTCGAGTCGGCCTATCCGAAGGAGCTCTCGGGCGGAATGAAGCAGCGCGTGGGATTTGCACGTGCGCTTGCTGTTGAGCCGGAGATTCTGTTCATGGACGAGCCCTTTTCTGCGCTCGACGTGCTGACGGCGGAAAACCTGCGGCGCGAACTGCTGGCACTGTGGACCGAAAAGAAGATCACCACGCGCAGCATTTTCATCGTCACGCATAACATCGAAGAGGCCGTGCTCCTGGCCGATCGCGTGGTCGTGCTGGGGAGCAATCCGGCGACGATTCGCGCCGATTTTCGCATTCCACTGGCACAGCCGAGGGACCGGAAATCCGCGGCCTTTCTGCTTTACGTCGACTACATCTACAAGGTGATGACGCAGCCGCAGCTGGAACTGGCTCCGCCGAAGATCGCTTCGGCCGAAGCGACGCCGCGTTGGCAGATGTTGCCGCACACACGGCCGGGAAGCATGGCCGGGCTGCTTGAATTGCTGGTCGATCACGGCGGCGAAGAAGACCTCTACCATGTGGCCGGAAAGCTCTTGCTTGAGACCGATGATCTGCTGCCGATTATTGAAGGCGCAACGATGCTGGGGTTTGCGAAAGCGCGAGAAGGCGACGTCCAGATCACAGCCGAGGGCAAGGCCTTTGCGCAAGCCAACGTTGACGCGCGCAAGGCGATATTTCGCGACGCCGTGCTGGTCCACGCAAAGCTGATCGAGCGGATGAAGTCGGCTCTTGAAAGCCGATCCGATCACACCATGCCGCTCGAGTTTTTCCACGACATTCTGGACGAACACTTTACCGAGGCCGACGTCCTAAAGCAGCTCGAGACTGCGCTCAACTGGGGACGGTATGCGGAGATTTTCAGCTACGACCCGGAAACCGACACGATCAAGCTGCACACCGGCAACAGCCTGGAAACTGAAAACCTGGCCGCCGAGCAATGAGGCCGCGCGCGCAGCACCAGCAGCGCTCTGCCAGGGCGCCTGTTTGGGGTTTGTTTCCGCAGTTCGACGCCTCGCTCCTGAAGGACCTGCCGATATTTCTGGCCGCGTTTTCGGTCTTCTACGCCCTTATTGCCATGGCGCGGTATTGGTTTGCGCCATTCAACTCGCAAGTCGAAATCAGTTTGCGGCCGGCCGCGCTGCCGCTCTATGCGATGTATTCGGTGATGCGAATCGCGATCTCCTATTTCATCAGCCTGGTTTTCAGCATCGTCTACGGGTACGTTGCGGCGTACAACCGCAAGGCCGAGCGCTTGATGATTCCGCTGCTCGATACGCTGCAGTCGATTCCTGTATTGAGTTTTCTGCCGGGCGTGATGCTGGCGATGGTGGCGCTGTTTCCGAAACGGCAGCTCGGAATTGAGCTGGGCTCGATCATCCTGATTTTCACCGGACAGGCCTGGAACATGGCGTTCAGCTTCTATTCCTCGCTGAAGGCGATTCCGAGCGAGATGCATGAGGTTGCCGCAGTCTATCGGTGGAGTCCGTGGCAGAAGCTGGTCGAGATGGAGCTCCCGTTTGCCGCGATCGGACTGATCTGGAACTCGATGGTCTCGGTGGCGGCCGCCTGGTTTTATCTGATCGCCTGTGAAATGTTCACACTCGGGCAGCACGATTTTCGCCTGCCCGGGCTTGGATCGTATTTGCAGACCGCCGCAAACGCAGCAGACACGCGAGCCATCCTCTGGGGGCTTGCGACCATGATCGGCGTGATTGTGGCGATGGATCAGCTGATCTGGCGACCGGTGATCGCCTGGGCAGACAAGTTCAAGTTTGAACAGGTCGAAAGCGCGCACGCGATGCACTCACCGGTGCTCGATCTGCTGCGAAGTTCGCGATTGCTGCCTCTGATGGCGCGGAAATTCGTTGATCCGGCGAGGGAACGGCTGAATCTGCATCTGGCCGCGTCGTGGGATCGGCGTTCACCGGACCGAGGCAGCGGCAAAGCGGGACGCTGGGTTTCCTATTTCATGACCGCGGTCTCGCTACTGGCCGTCGCTTACGGCGTGGTGAAAATGAGCGGCCTCGTGTTTTCGGTGACAGGTTCGGAATTGCGGCACATCTTCGTGGGGGGAGGCGTGACGCTTGTGCGGGTCGAGTTCACACTGCTGATTGCGGCGCTCTGGACGGTCCCGGCGGGAGTAACGATCGGCCTGAACGCGAAGCTTGCGACCGTGCTTCAGCCGGTGGTGCAGGTGGTGGCGTCGGTTCCCGCAACGGCTCTTTTCCCCATCATTATCCTGCTGCTGACGCGCGGCGGCGGCGGTTTGGCCGTCGGCTCGATCGTCCTGATGCTGCTGGGCACGCAGTGGTACATCCTGTTCAATGTGATCGCCGGGGCCATGGCCTTGCCGACGGATTTGAAGGAAGTTTGCGGCGTGTTCGGATTCGGGCGGTGGGAAAAGTGGCGCGAGCTGTTTCTGCCGGGGATCTTTCCTTATCTGATTACGGGAATCGTGACAGCGTCGGGCGGCGCGTGGAACGCCAGCATTTTGGCCGAATACTTTCATTTGAACGGGCAGGTTTATTCGACCACCGGTTTGGGCGCCGTGGTGAGCGAAGCGGCCGACAAGGGCAACTATCCGGTGCTGCTGGTTGCCACGATGCTGATGGCCTCGATCGTTTTGGTGGTGAACCGGCTGGTGTGGCGCCGCCTGTATAACCTGGCGTCGACAAAATTCAAACTGGAGGCGTGAGAGTCCGGTCCGCCCGGGAGCGCCGCGACCCGCTACGACGAAGCTTTCGGCGTTGCCTCGTCGCGTTCGATTTTGCCGTCGCGGACGCGGATGATGCGGTTGGCGTGGGCCGCAATATCCTGTTCGTGCGTAACCAGAATGATCGTGTTTCCGCCGGAGTGGAGGCGCGCGAAGAGCGCCATGATTTCTTCGCCGGTCGCCGAGTCGAGGTTTCCGGTCGGTTCGTCGGCAAGAAGGATCGCCGGATTATTCACGAGCGCGCGAGCGACGGCCACGCGCTGACGCTGTCCGCCGGAAAGTTCGTTGGGCTTGTGCATCATGCGGTCTGCCAGATCGACTTGCGCGAGCGCTTTCTTTGCACGCTCGATGCGTTCAGCGGCCGGCGTGCCGTTGTAAATCATCGGCAGCTCGACGTTGTGCAGCGCCGTGGCGCGCGCAAGCAAGTTGAACGTCTGAAAGACGAAGCCGATTTCCTTGTTGCGGATGTAGGCCAGGTCGTCGTCATTGAGCTGGCTGACGAGCCGGCCGGCGAGCCAGTAACTGCCTTTGGTCGGCGAATCAAGGCAGCCAATCAGATTCATCAGCGTCGATTTGCCTGAGCCCGAGGGTCCCATGATGGCGACGTATTCACCCTTGCGGATCTGCATGCTCACGCCGCGCAGGGCGTGCAGTTGCTCGGTGCCCATTTCATACGTCTTCCAGAGCTCTTCGGTCTGGATGACGATCCCCGAGTCGACCAGGTCCTGACGGAAGCTTTGAGTTTCGATTTCGGTCGTCGACAAAGTCAGTACCTCAGGGGCCAAAGCCCGATGCTTCGATGCGCCTTCTCGCCGCGCCAAAGCTCCGACACCGGTAAAAGCCCGGGATCAAGCGCGCTTTGCAAGTGCAGGTCAGTTTCCGGTTTCAGCGTTTGCGGTGGTGTTGTCGATCTTGATCGTCGAGCCGGAATGCAGCGAGCGCAACGCTTTGTAACTTCCGATCACGATCTGGTCGCCGAGCGCAAGGCCGTTGCTGACCTCGATGTCGGTGACGCCGCTGATGCCGGTTCCGACCGGAACGAACTGAACTTTGTTGCCGCGAACGACGAATACACCCTGTGTTTCAGCCTTCGATGGGGCGGCTGCGTCCGAGTTCGAAGCGGCGAGCGTGACCGAGCCGCCCGAGTCGCTCTTGGCGTTGGCAAGATCCTTTTGCGAGCGCATGGCGAGCGCCTGAATCGGAATGCTCAGTACGTCCTTTTTCTGAGCCGTCTGGACCTTGGCGGTCACCGAAAGACCGGGCCGCAGACCTGGCGGAGGATTGTCGAGCGTGATGACCACCTTGAAGTCGCGCGCTTCCTGCGTGTTGGCCGTGATTTCTGTCATCGAAGCGGAACCGGAACTGCGCAGGATGGCCAGATCTCCGACGGCCGTGACTTGGCCCGGGAAAATCTTGTTGGGGATCGCGTCGATCGTCACTTCGGCCGGCTGGCCATTCTTTACGTTCGTGATGTCGGTCTCGTCGACTTTCACTTCGGCGGTGACGACGCTCATGTCGGAAATCGTGAGCAAAAAGCTGCCCTGCGAATTTTGGATGCCGGGAACGACGTTTTCGCCGACACGGACAGCAATGTAGCTGACCATGCCGCTGATCGGCGCGACGTAGGTCGTCTTGTGCAGAATGTCGGTGGTGTGAATCAGGCTCGCCTGAGCCTGCTCGAGATTCGACTTTGCCTGGTCCCTTGCAGCGGCCACCTGGCTGACTTGCGCTTTCGCTGCTGCCACGGCGCCGATGGCGCTGTCATAGGTGGCCTTCGAAGCGTCGTAGTCGGACTTGGCGACGAGCTGGTCCTTATACATTTCCTGCTCGCGCGCCCAATCGAGTTTCGCTTTGTCCAGATCGGACTGGCGCTGGCTAAGGGTGGCCGCAGCCGATTCGTAGTTCGCTTCGGCAGCCTCGACGCCGGCTCTGGTCGAGTCGACGCCGGCTTGCTGGGCTTTCACGTCGGCCCCGGGCTGGATGTTGTCGACCTGAAGCAGCGTGTCGCCTTTCTTGACCGTGTCGCCTTCGTGGACGTCGATACCGGTGATGATGCCAACGCCCTGGCCAACGACGTTGGTGTAGTTGTTGGGACGGACTTCTCCAGAACCCGTGACCTGCGTGCGCAGATCTTCTTTGACAACCGTCCCGGTCTGGACGGTTACGACATCCTTATTGACCTCGTAGACGCTAACCCAGGCCATCACACCCAAGGCGATGAGGACGCTCACGCCAATTGTGGCCTTTTGCCATGTCTTCATCAGGTTGATCCTTGGACCTTCGTACAGTCTGGAACGCCCACACGTGCGCTCCACCTTTACTACGCCGGGGACCAGACAAATGTTTCCCGGCTGTGTGTTTTGAGGGGAAAATTATTCTAGCGTGCCCTTCGGCCGCGGGCAACCGATTTTGAATGCCTCTGCCTGGGCAACCCATTCCCAGAAGCCATAGTCCAACCCTTGCATAGGGGAAAGGGGTAGCTGTGGGAGATTGACCTGTACGGAAGGACAGGGTAACATTTGCTCCCAAGCTGGTGAAAAACATGATTCGAAGCCGGTGTCTTAGTACGTTCTTATTTGCCGCGGTCGCGGCAGGGGTCGTGACGGGTGTATCGACCCTGACAGTTGCCGGGCAAAACTCCGCTTCCCAAAACTCTGTCGACGACGCCAAGAAGGCGCAAAAGCAGAAGTCTAAGAGTAACAAAAGCCTCTACAACGAATTGGACACGCCATATAAGAAGTGGCTCGATGAGGACGTGGCCTACATCATCACCCAGGAAGAACGCGACACGTTCCTGCACCTGCAGACCAACGAAGAGCGCGAGACTTTTATTGAAGCCTTCTGGCAGCGGCGCAATCCTGATCCCGACTCGCCTGACAACAGTTTCAAGGACGAACACTACCGCCGGATTGCCTATGCGAACGAACACTTCGCCTCTGGCGTCCCCGGCTGGCGCACCGATCGCGGGCGTATCTATATCATGTGGGGTAACCCGGACGAGCGCGACGAGCACACCGCCGGCGAGCAGTGGGATCGTCCGATGGATCAAGGCGGCGGGACAACGACGACCTACGCTTATGAAGAGTGGCGCTATCGGTATCTGGCTGGATACGGCGGCGACACCCAGACCAACGTGATCTTCGAGTTCGTCGATCCGACAGGTACCAGCGAATTCCATCTGACGATGGATCCCAGCGAAAAGGACGCCCTGCTCTATGTTCCTGGCGCAGGTCTGACGGAAGCGGAGATGGAAGGCCGCGCCGACAAGTCCATGCGCTTTAGCAATCCGGACGGAACGCACCTCGCCGGACAAGGCGAGGGCGTTGCACAGGGATCGGAGTTGAACGAATTTACCCGGCTTGAGAACTATGCCGCTGCATTCCAGCCGCCGCCGGTGAAGCTGCCCGAAGAGCTGGTTACGCACAGCCTGATTCGGAACCAGCTTAAGTTCGACTACATGGAAGACTTTCTGAGGATCACCTCGGACACGGTGATGGTGCCCATCACCATCCAAATGCCGCGCACGCAGATGACGTTTATGGAAAAGAACGGCGTCGATTCGGCGTCGATGACGGTGTTTGGGCGAATCACAACGCCTTCGGGCCGCACGGTGCAGACGTTTGAAGACCCGATCCGCGTCGATGTTCCCGCGGCGATCATCCAGCAATCCAAAGGAACCGAAGAGATTTATCAGAAGCAGGTGCCTCTGTCGCCCGGGCTTTATGCGCTTGACCTGGTTGTGAAGGACATCAACAGCGGGCAAGTCGGTGTGGTTGACACACGCCTTGCCGTGCCGCGATTCCAGGAAGATCAGCTCAACGCGAGCTCGATGATTCTGGCCGATCAGATTTCGCCGGTTTCTTCAAAGGACATCGGACTCGGGCAGATGGTCATCGGCGACGTAAAGGTGCGGCCGAAGATGGACCGCTCGTTCTTCCAGAATCAGCAGATGGGAGTCTATCTGCAGGTTTACAACCTCAAGGTCGACGAGAAGACTCACAAGCCCGACGTCTCGGTGGAATACAGGGTGGTGAAAGATAAGGATTCAAATCCGGTGTTGAAATTTGACCTTGGCCCGGATAAGCTCCCGTTGCACGGCGAAGAGCTGACGCTGCAGGATGCGCTCACGCTGGGCTCTCTTGCGCCGGGACAGTACAAGTTGGAAGTAGAAATTACCGACAATCTGGCAAACCCGAAACAAACGATCACGCCGACGCAGCAATTCACGGTGAAGGCGGTTCCCGCGGATACGACTCAGGGGAGGTAAGCTTGTGAATCTCCGAGCGGTTCGTCTATTTCTTTTCGGGTGCGTCGTGTGCCTCCTGGCAGTCCCGGCCGAATCTGCGCCCAATTCCGGAAAAATTTCAGGAGTCGTGGTCGACGCAAGCGGAACGCCGCAAATGGGCGCGACTGTGCTGGTTTCGGCGGAAAAAGTCCTGTTTTCGAACCCCTTGAAATTGCAGACCAATGATCGCGGCGGATTCTCGACGGCGACGCTTCCCGCCGGCACGTATTCGGTGCAAGTGACACTCGCCGGATTTTTGCCGACACTCGAACAGCACATCGAAGTGAGCGAAACGCACACGACACTGCTGCAAGTCGTGATGGGTTCGATGTTCAGTTCGCTTGGACAATTGAAGCAGCAGCCCGAGACGCAAGGCGCATCCGACGATTGGGTTTGGGTGATGCGCTCGACAGCCGGCGGTCGCTCGGTCCTGCAGTGGGACGATTCTTCAAGCGGCGCGTTGCGTGCAGCGGAGATAGAAGAAGCGGGAGTCGCCCAAGGCGGTCGCGGATTGGTTGAGCTTTCCTCTGGCGGCGACCGGCCGACTTCGGTTTCGAGCAGTCTTGCGGCGCCGGGAACGGCTTTCGCCTACGACGTCGCCATGGGACCGGCGGCCCGGCTATTGATGGCCGGACAATACAGTTCGATGGGGCAGGCTTCGGCGACGGGCTTGGCAACCGAATGGCTCCCGACAGGCAATGAACGCACCGGACCTGTGACGACGCTCGTGGTGCGGCAAACCCAGTTTGGACCCGGCGGCCTGGTATTCCGCGGGGCGCGGCTTTCCCATGACGACGTACTCGCGCTCGGCGATCGAATCAGCGTCCGTTATGGCGGCGAGTTCGTCTATGCCGGATTTGGAAGGGGCACCTCGGCTCTCCGGCCGCGCGCCCAAATGGCGATGGAGCTTTCACCGGCTTGGCAGCTTTCGCTGATTATGGCGACGCACCCGTGGGAAGACGCACTCGGTGATACGCCCGACGCGCTACAGTCGGCGGTCAACACCTTTGACGCGTTCCCGACACTGATGATGCGCCACGGAAAGCCCGTGTTTGAGAACGGAATGCACACCGAAGTTGCGGTGAAACACGCGATCGGAGACAGTGCTGAAGTTACCGCGGCCGTCTTCCACGATCACTCGACGCATACGGCCGTGATGGGACTTGGAACGGTTCCGAATTCCGAGTTCGTGCAGGGTTTCTTCGGCGACGCGTTCGCCTACGATGGCGGCGAAAGCAGTTCGACCGGCGGCCGCTTGGCCTACCGGCAACGGATCACTCCGAACCTGACGTCCACCGTGGTCTACGATTATTCCGGTGCCCTGGTGGCGGACGACATAGTTGGCGGCCCAAAGCTGCGCGATGAACTCGATACCCGGTATCGGCAAAGCGTGGCGACCCGGATCGCGGCCAAAGTGCCCGGCGTCAACACAAAGCTGGTCGTAGCCTACAAATGGCTGAGTGGACCGGTCGTTTCGCAGCAGGATTCTTACGGCGAGGCCATGTACGGTGTCGATCCGTACCTTAGCATGGGGGTCCGCCAGCCGCTGCCGAACATTTTCCCTGGCCACATGGTCGTTCAGGCCGATATGGGTAACCTTCTCTCGCAGGGCACGACGAACGCGTCGGTGTCAGGACGCAACGTGGTCCTTGTACCCGCTTACCGGTATTTCCGCGGCGGTCTGAGCTTCCAGTTCTGACGATTTCCTGCAATACAGGATTAGGAATCCCCCTACCATAATCGGAATACGCGCCAGGTAGGTCGGGACCATCCCCTTCGCAAGAGACTGATATTTGGATGGTTAGGATATAATCCGATCTATGGCTTACTGGAACCACACGTGCTAGTATCTGGGTAAATCTTAGTGGGTGGGTAGCGGGACCACGCGATGAATCACAACCTCCGCATCCGGCTGGGGGCGGCACTACTGGCGCTAGCGACGCTGGCGGCGGTCGTTTTTGCCCTTCTGAACTTCCAGCAGCGCTCGCGATACATCACGCCCGAAGACGGCGTCACCTGGGTTGACACGACGCAAGGCGTCGTTGCCGGGCAAGTCATCGCCGGATCACCCGCGCAGAAAGCCGGGATCAAAAAGGGTGACCACGTCCAGTCGATCCAAGGCGTTCTGGTTCGCCGTTCGACCGATGTCACACGCGTTCTCTGGCATGCCGGCACATGGTCGGAAGTCCGTTACGTGGTCACGCGGAATGGCGAAGCAATTTCGACCCCGGTTATCACCGCGCCGACCGAAGACCCCTCGTCGATTGAGAACTACCTTCGGATCACCGCGCTGCTCTACCTTTTCATCGGGCTTTTCATTTTTGCGCGCCGCTGGAACGCTCCGCGCGCGGTGCACTTTTACGTCTTTTGCCTGATTTCTTTCGTCTTTTACAGCTTCCATTTCAGCGGCAAGTTCAATTCCTTTGACTGGACGATCTATTGGGCCAACGTCGCCGCAGGCTTCATCCAGCCCGCGCTTCTGGTGCATTTCGCGCTGGTCTTCCCGGAGCGGCGCGGAAGGCTTTGGCCGAAACTCGCGGTTGTCTACGCGCTCATGACGGTGTTGCTTGCGATGCACGTTTTGGTGGTTGAGGCGCCGAGCCTCGGTTTCCTGCGAACGGTCGGGGACAGCGAAGTTCTTGAGACAATCCGGCTGCTCTACATGGGCGTTTACTTCCTGGCAGCCGCGGGAATTTTCCTTGCGAGCTATTTCCGTGCGCCGAGCGGAATTCTGCGCCAGCAGCTCAAGTGGGTTACGGCCGGAACGCTCGCCGGGATCCTGCCGTTCTTTGCGCTCTACATCGTGCCCCGGCTCGGGAGCGCCATCGTCGAGCCGTGGATGAAAGCCTCCGCGCTTTCCCTCGCCCTGATTCCGCTCTCGTTCGGATATGCCATCGTCCGCTACCGCCTGATGGACGTCGACATCATCTTCAAGCGGGGCCTGGCCTATACGTTTGCGATGGCCGGCGTCGGAGCCGTTTATTTTGCGGCGCTCGCCCTGATCGGCGAACTTTCTCATGCGGCGCTGACTTCAGGTCCGGCTGGCGCCGTGATCGCAATCGTCGTGGCCGCTTTCCTGTTTCAACCGCTCCGCGATTGGCTCCAGGCGCGCCTCGATCATTTCTTTTATCGCGACCGGCTCGACTACCGGCGCACGCTGATCGAGTTCGGCCGGGCGCTGACCAGCCAAGTGCACCAGGAAACCTTGCTCGGCTCGGCGATGGACCGAATTTCTCAAACCCTGCTGGTCGATCGCGTGGCGATTTTCCTCGAAGATCACGCAACCCCGGGCCGCTTCTGGCTGTCCCGCTCGATGGGCGTGCGGCCGGAGGGTGAATTGGATTTAAGCTTCCTTGATCCGATTCACGAGCGCAATACGCTGTTTTTCGAATCGGCGCGCACCGAAATTGGCGAGAGCGATTCGGTGCGCAGGTCCATCGAACAACTGGACCTGAATTATTTCATCGCTTGCCGTCTGCGGGACCACACGGTGGCCGTGCTTGGCCTGGGCAAGACGGTCGACGGCGACTATCTCTCGTCCGAAGACCTGGAGCTTCTTTCGACGATCGCCGGCTACGTGGCGATCGCCATCGAGAACGCGCGGCTCTATCAATCGCTCGAGCAAAAGGCCATCCAGATCGAACGGCTGAAGGACTTCAGCGAAAACATCGTCGAATCGCTGCGTATCGGTGTTCTGACGGCGGATCTTGAAGACCGCATCGAATCGTGGAACCCCCAACTTGAGGAACTGCTGGGCGTCGCTCGAGCCGATGCCGTGGGCCGCAAGCTCGGAGACATCCTGCCCCGCGGGCTGGCTGAGGAAATTGCCGCGCAATCCGAGAGCGAGCACGTTTCCGGTATCTACAAATTCCATCTGAACACACAAAAGGGCCAGCACGTGGTGGTGAACGCTTCGATCGCGCCTCTTCTGGGCAAAACGGGTGCGCGGCTGGGCCGGCTGGTGCTGCTTGACGACATTACCCAACGCGTGACCCTTGAGGAACAGCTCGTGCAGAATGAGAAGCTTACCTCACTCGGCTTGCTCGCCGCGGGCGTGGCGCACGAAGTGAATACGCCCCTGGCGGTGATCTCGAATTACATCCAGATGCTTGCCAAGCAGATCCCTCCGGACGATCCGCGACAGAAGACGATCGAGCGCATCGTGAAACAGACATTCCGCGCGAGCGAAATCGTCAACAACCTGCTGAATTTCTCGCGCACCGGCGGAGCAGAGCTCGCCGAGGTCGATCTGAATTCGATTCTCGAGGAAACTTTGACGCTCGTGCAGCATCCATTTAAGACAGGCCAGGTAACCGTGATCCGGAACTACAAGGACGAGTTGCCGACCGTGCTCGGCTCGACGACACGGCTCCAGCAGGTGTTCCTCAATTTGCTGATGAACGCGCGCGATGCGATGCCTGGCGGAGGGATGCTGGAAGTGCGGACGACCGCTCATAACGGCTCGGTCGAAGTCGAGCTGACCGACAACGGAGCGGGAATCGCGCCCGAGCATCTCCATAAGATTTTCGATCCTTTCTTCACCACAAAACCTACCGGAAGAGGAACCGGCCTGGGCCTCTCGGTGAGCTATGGAATCATCAAAGAGCATGCAGGCAAAGTTGACGTGAAATCCACGCCCGGAAAGGGCACTTCCTTCCGGCTGGAGTTCCCCGCGGCCAGGAAAGCGGTTCATGCCTAGAGGCACGATTCTCGTCGTCGATGACGAAGTGGAAATCCGGGAAGGGCTCGATGCGCTGCTGAGCTCGGAGGATTTTCGCGTCACACTGGCCGAAACGGGCCAGGCTGGACTTGACCGCCTGGCGCAGAATCCGTTTGACCTCCTGCTGCTCGACGTAAGCCTGCCGGACCGCAACGGCATCGAACTGCTGCGCGAAATTCGGGGCCGCGATCCCCATCTGCCGATCATTCTCATCACTGCCTACGGCTCGATCGAAATGGCGCGCGCGGCATTCAAGAGCGGCGCGCAGGATTACATCACCAAGCCGTGGTCCAACGATGAGCTGGTGGCGCAGGTTTCCCTGGCCATCGAAGGGCGTCGGCTGCGCGAAGAGAACGTACACCTGAAGCGCGCGCTGAAGCAGCGCTACAATTTTCCCAATATCGTCGGCAAGAGCGAGAAGATGCTTTCGCTGCTTGATCTTGTTGCTCAGATTGCGCCTTCGCGCTCGACCGTGCTGATTTCAGGCGAAAGCGGAACCGGCAAGGAAGTGATTGCCAAGGCCATTCATGCGGCTTCCACTCGCGCCGAAAAAGCCTTCATTCCGGTGAATACCGGATCGATTCCCATCGATCTGCTCGAATCGCAGCTTTTCGGCCACGTCAAGGGCGCCTTCACGAGCGCCGTGGCTTCGAAAAAAGGCCTTTTCGAAGTTGCCGATCAGGGCACGATTTTCTTCGACGAGATTTCCACCGTAAGTCCGGAGACCCAGGCCAAGCTTCTGCGCGTGATTCAGGAACGCGAGTTCATGCGCCTGGGCGGGACCGAGACCATCAAAGTTGATGTGCGCATACTTGCCGCTTCCAACGAGGACCTGCAGCAGCTTGTGCGCGATGGCCGCTTTCGCGAGGATTTGTTCCACCGCCTGAACGTGATTTCGCTGCAGTTGCCGCCGCTGCGGGAGCGCAAGGAAGACGTGCCCCTGCTGGTTGAACGCTTTCTTGTGCGATTCCGCCAGGAGAACGGAAAGCCCCCGCGCCTGTTCACAACCACGGCGATGAAACTGATGATGGATTACGAGTGGCCGGGAAACGTTCGCGAACTGGAGAACGCGGTCGAACGCGCCGTGGTGCTCTCGACCCAGGAAACGATGGACGCAGACCTGTTGCCTGAAAACATTCGCAGCCGCGAAATCGTGAAGGGAGTGCGCCTGCAGCTTTCCGAGTTCCTGCCGCCGCTGCCAGGCGAGGGACGCGGCCGGAATTCGGCTCCGGCACCGTCGCTATTCGAGATACTCGAGGAAGTCGAGCGCCGGCTGATCACCGACATGCTCGAGCGCACGAATTGGAATCAAACCGAAGCGGCTGAGCGCTTTCAGGTGCCGCTCTCGACGTTGAACCAGAAAATCAAGAGGCTGGGGATTGAAACGCGGCGCCGTCCCGGTACGACGCGCGGCGGAGCTCCTTACGATTTCCCCGGCGATGAGCCGCCTGCAGAGTTCTCCGCCGGCAAGTAATCGATCCGGTTCGCGACTTTTAATCCGCACCCGTAGACGCCAGCTTTGCCCCGTCGTTCAAGGGCGCGGCGCCGGCCCGGCGCGAGCTCTTCATCTCATACATCGCGCGATCGGCGGCGTTGAGCATGAGTTCGATTGTGGCGCCGCTTCTTGGATAAGTTGCCGTTCCAATGCTGACCGAAATCGGAGGCTCTTCGGCATCTTCTCGCACGCGCTCGCAAATTCGCAGCGCAACCCGGCGCGCCTCTTCCTCGGCTGTTTCCGGCAAGACCAGCGCAAATTCGTCGCCTCCGTAGCGGGCGGCGGTATCGATGTTGCGGCAATAGACGCGCAGAATGTCGGAAAGACGGCACAGTGCGTGGCTGCCGGCGAGATGGCCGTAGCTATCGTTGATCTTCTTCAGCTGGTCCATGTCAATCAAGAGCACAGAAAAAGGGCGTCCCGTGCGGTTGTACCGCCTTACTTCCGCGTCCAGAACGTCGACAAGCTTGCGATAATTCGCCAGACCCGTGAGCGGGTCGGTGACGGCCAGATTTGTCACGTCTTGTTCGATGTGGCGGCGTTCGGCCGACATCGCGGCGAGCGCGAGTGTCATGACGGCGACAATGCCCATGAAAGCCTGGAGCAAGAGCAGCGAGTCATTCTTGTCGTGTGATGCGAACGGGCCAAAGCCGCGCACGGTCCCCCATGCGGCGATGCCGGAAAGCGTGACCGTTGTCGCGATGGCCTCCTTCTGGCCGAAACGGAGCGCCGCCCAGAGAAGGAAGGGAATACAAAGATACTCAACCGGGTGGCTTTTCAAATCGGGAATCAGGACACCGCAAAATACGATCTCCCCGACAACAATCATGCAAGTGACAAGGGTAATCATCTCGACCAGCTGGGCCCAGGTCCAGCGGAGCGCCATATCCGCCGTCCACAGAATTATCAGCGCGCCCACAAGCATCGCTCCGACCGCGTCCCCCAACCACCAGGTGAGCCAGATCGACCGGAACTCGGGCCAAGGAGCAAACCCGCCAAAAGAAAGAGCACTTACTCCGATCGTGGCGGCCGCGACCGGCGCAGTGAGACAAGCAGCGGCGAATTTAAAAGTGTCCGCCGTGCGGTTGAAAGCATTGCGTCCGTTCGCAAATTTTACGACCAGGTACGCGGCGATCACTCCTTCAGCCGTATTGCCCGTGGCGATGCCGAGCGAAGTGAGAACAGTGCCCGCTGTCGTGAGATTCACGAAGAACGCGCCCATCAGTACGCCGGGCCACACACGATAGCCCAGAAGCAAAAATGCGGCCAAGGCGATCCCCGAAGGCGGCCAGATGGCCGTTGAGCTTGGATGAACGAAGGCGAGGCTGAGTCCGAGTTTGCCGGCGAGGAAATAGACACTGGCCAGCAGAACGATCGCCGGAAAATCCTTTCTCCACACGCCCGGGCGAAGATTTCTCGTAACACGCGCTACACAGTTTTCCGCGAACTTCATCCCAGAATGATGAAGCCTTCCAGGCGTAATTTATAGCGAAGGCGGGCCTTAGGCGTCGCGAATCAGTCATACGTGAAATTCCGTACGTTCACCTACGTCGCGAGAATTTGTTCCCTCGATACGGAAGCTACTTAGTAGACCAGCGGGCGGCCTGCAATTGCTTCGAGCACCCGGAAAGGAGCGCAGTCGGGAGAAACCAGCGCCTCAGCGGGAATCAATAGCGTCTGTTCGAGCGCATAACGGCCCGACATCGCAGCGTGCGCGACGCCATCGGTGTAAACAAGCCAGGTCGAAAGCGGAGGGAAATCGAGGCGCGTCTTGGGAGCTTTCTCCTGAAAGGTGACGTTTTCCTTAAGATAGTCGTGAAAGCGAAGCATGAACATATCGTACGGCGTTCGGCCCATGCCACGAATGCCGAACGCGTGGCCGAGATTCTGCACGGTACGATGGAGGAAGCCATCCTGTTCGGCAATACGCATTAAACCCGCATTCTCAGCGTGTTCGCGCGCGATCGCGCCGAAATCGTCGTACGTGTTCCAGACGCGAGCCGTCGCTGGGTTCAGATTTGTGAAGACGCGAAGGATGCGTCCGCCACGAGTGGGTCGGCTGGGAAATGCGTCCACGTGAAGCAGATCGTTGCGCTTGTGAAGGGGGAGGCCGCGGCGCTCCTCTTCAAACGGACGGAAGCTGGCGAAATCGAGAATCCATTTGCCGGCGTAGGGTGCGAGAAATTCCTTGAGGAAGCCGATCACAGATCCGCTGTAGCGTTTCATGATGTCATGAACGCGTGCGACGGTTGCCGCGTTGCCTTGTACGCCTTTCAGCAAATCTTCAGCTGGGCGATACGAGATATTCTTGTGCAGGCGCATTTCGGCCCACTCTTGCGCCAGCAGAAAGGTGCGGTCTTCGGCGCCGAGTGCGAAAGGCGGTTCGCGAAAGAAAAGAATCTGCCCGCGCTCGAGCAAATCGCAATAGGCGCGCGCACGCTCGTCGTGCCGGCCGGCGCCGATCCAGCCCGCCGATGCCTTGTAATCCTCGACGAGAATTCCGGGTAGGTTGGCCATGGCGGTTGGTCGGCTCTGCTCAGCTTTTCGACGCCGATTGCACTTTGTAACCGCGCGGCAGAAGTGCTGTCGAAAGATCGACGCCGGAAAGATCCACGCCTTCCAGATCTGTTTCGCGCAGAATCGCGGTCTTCATATTCGCGCCGGCAAAGACGGCGCCGTGAACATTCGCGCCGCGGAAGTTTGTGGCGCCGAAATCGGCACCGCGGAGGTTTGTATTTTTCATGCTGGCGCGAAACAACTCAGCACCGCCCACCTGCGCCTCGGCCAAGTCAGCGCCATCCAGCATCGCCTCGGTCAGGTCGGCGCGGCGAAGATCGGCTTTGCGAAGCTTGGCTTCACCGAAATCCGCCGAACCAAGTTTTGCATCGCGAAGACTTGCGCCTTCCAGATTTGCGTCGTGCAAGTTCGCATAGGCAAGATTGGTCTTGGAAAGGTCGGCGCGCCCGAGTCGGGCGCCTGAAAGATCGGCGCGCGCGCCACCTTCAGCGCCGCGGGTAAACAGCGCATGAGCCTCCAGGATTTCGCTGAGGCGCTTGCCATTGTGGCGAATGCTCTGGGGCGATTTGAGACCGCCCGGTTTCAGTCGACTGAGAATTCCCATCGCTCGCTTTCCCAAGGTGGATGAAATCTGCTGTGCTTATTTTACTAGAATTCGCCGCAAGCTGCGCGTGTCTCCTCCGCCGGGCCGGAATTGTGCTACCGTCATTGCAATATGAGTCGGGCCTGCCGATGGGCGTTTGCATCTATGGTCTGCGCTTCCTTCTGTTTGTGCGCTTTGCCGGGCGCCGCCGCGCAGGACGATGCTGACGCAAGCGTCGAGGAAGTCGTTGTAAACCAGGCCGCCGGACGCGTAATTGTGGCTGTGGTCAAGAATGCCATCCTCATCGCCACGATCGAGAACCCGGTTGAAGCTGGGACACGCCCTCCGATTCCCGTGGCGCTTTCCGGTCTTCGCGCAGGGACGATTCTCGGCGCTGATGAGTGGACTTCGCCGTCACTGCAAACGATTCTAGGAAGGCTTGACCAGGACCTTCCCCAGCTGCACGCCGCAATCGGCGAGCAAGGCCCGCGCCTTTCGGTGGGTGCGGCGGGCGCGGAAGCTTCCGACATCGAAGCCGTCGGCAAGCCGCTTCGCGAGCGGTTGGCTGGTCTGGCCGGAGACATTCACAGCCCCCTCAACTGGCCCGAAAAAGAGCCTGTGCTTGAACTGGTGATCGCGGACATTCTCGAAGGATATGGACCGGAAGTCTGGCAGGTCAGCTACACGATGAGCCAGCAACAGCAGCAGGGCGATTATTGGGTCACCAACATAGAAGACCCCGTCTATCTGCAAATCTGGCCGCCGGAGAAAGGCGATCCGCACACTCTGATGGAGTTTTCCTATCCGTTTGACAAGGCGCCCGCTTCCTTGCTCGATTTGCTCCGGCGAAAAGATCCGCGATTCGACGGGCTCCTGCACGGAGACGCGAAAATGGCGGACACCGCGAACAAGTTTCTGAGCGGAGACAGCACGAAGATCGCTGCGGGCGACGCCACACAGTTTCTGCGGGCCGCGCTTGCCTCGATCACGCCTCCCAACGCGCGCCAAACGATGGCCGTCATCCGCGAGCAAACCGGTTTTGAATATATCCTTGCGCCACCGGCCGAGCCCAAAGCACCGCGCATGAGTCAGCCGAATCGCCCTGCGGATGCGCCTTCGCTCGCCCACCCGTCCGGCGACGGCGCAAGCGATGCGCCATCTCTTGCGCATCCTCCCGGCTCACGCTGAATTTTCTTCTATTTTTTTGCGGCAATCTGTTCTTTGAGGCGGGCGTTTTTTTCGACGACCGATCGGGCCAGATTTTCCTTGTGTTCCACAATTTTGCGCGCGATCGCAGGATCGGAAAGAGCGAGAACCTGAGCGGCAAAAATCCCCGCATTTACCGCGCCGGCTTTGTCGATCGCCATCGTAGCAACCGGAATCCCGGCAGGCATCTGCACGGTCGAAAGCAGCGCGTCCATCCCGTTCAGGGAACTTGATGCCATGGGCACCCCGATCACCGGCAGGGTCGTGTTGGCCGCCATGACTCCGGCCAGGTGCGCTGCAGCGCCCGCCGCCGCAATAATGATTTTCAAGCCGCGCTCGGCGGCGGTCGTCGCGTATTGGTGCGCACGGGCCGGTGTGCGGTGCGCTGAGCAGACTTCGATTTCACAAGGAACGCCAAATTTTTCGAGGGTTTTTGCCGTTTCGCTCATCACGGGGTAATCGGAGTCCGAACCCATCACGATTCCCACGACCGCCTTGCTTGCCGATGACGTCACTCTCTGTTTCTCCTAGTTTGATTCCGGTGCGGCGGCGCCGCGGCTCCTGGCCGCTTTTACGGCGCCGATATCGGACCGGTAGTGCGCGCCGCGAATATCGATTTTTGTGATCGCCGTGTAGGCCGTGCCGCAGGCGTCGGAAAGTGTGGCGCCGCGCGCGCAGACGTCCAGTATCCTCCCGCCGGTCGTGTAGAAAACGTTCTGATCCCTGCGCGTGCCGGCATGCAGGATCACAGCGCCAGGTACTTTGGCGCCTTCTTCGAGGCCGTCGATGCGCACGCCGGTCATCGGATTCCCGGGATAGCCTCTTGAAGCGACGACAACGCAGGCGCTCGCACCGGGCAGCCAGCGCGGTCGAAATCCGGCGAGACTCGCCGTTGCCGCCTGCATGCAAGCCTCGGCAAAATCAAAGTCTGCGCGCAGCATGATCGCCTCGGTCTCCGGATCGCCGAGGCGGCAGTTGTATTCGAGCACCTTTGGACCGTCTGCGGTGAGCATCAGTCCGAAATAAAGGAAACCACGATAGGTGATGTGATCGGCCTGCAAGCCGGCAAGCGTCGGTTCAACGATGGTCGCGCGGATTTTCCTCTCAAGCGAAGCCGGCAGGATTTCGTCGACCGAGTAAGCTCCCATCCCGCCCGTGTTCGGCCCCTCATCGCGATCGAATGCGCGCTTGTGGTCGCGCGTGGGCGCAAGCGAAATATAATCTTTGCCGTCGGTGAGAATGATGTAAGAGAGCTCTTCGCCGACCAGGCCTTCTTCGAGCAGCACGCGCCGCCCTGCGTCGCCGAATTCACCCATTTCCATGAGGCGCGTGAGAAAGTCCGCAGCTTCATCGGCCGACGAAGTCACAAGCACTCCTTTGCCTGCGCAAAGTCCGTCCGCCTTGATCACCAGCGGCCAATCGACCGAGCCGAGCAACATGTGCGCGTCCGCCGGTGAATCGCACATACCGTAGATCGCGGCCGTGGGAATCGCGTGCCGCTCCATGAACTGCTTGGCAAAAATTTTGCTGCCTTCCAGTTGCGCGGCGTGTTGGGGCGGCCCGAGCAGAACCAAGCCGCTCCGCGCAAACTCGTCCGCAATGCCCGCCACCAGCGGGAGCTCGGGGCCAACAATGGTCAGATCCGCGCCTTTTCCCGCAGCAAGTTCCACCGCCGCCCGCGGATCCCGCAAGTCCACCGCGACGCATTCGGCGTCCTGCGAAATCCCTCCGTTGCCGGGCGCGCACCAGATCTTTTCGACGGATCGGTTTTGTGCGAGCTTCCAGACGATGGCGTGCTCCCTACCTCCGCTGCCGATGACGAGAACTTTCATGATCGATGAACCAAGAACGATACGGCGCTCACTCCGCCAGTGTCAACAAAACTTCGGTGCGCGCTTGCGACTTGTGGCGGGTTGCCAAAGATGATTTGATCTCTCTGACCGCTATGTACTGGGATTACGCGCTGTTGCTCATTCTGCTGGGTGTCGTCGTGCCGCTCGCGGGACGTCGGCGTGTCGAGCGAATCTTGCGCGGCCCCGATCCAAAGCGCTCCGATCGCTTGCGGCTCTATGCATCGACGATTGCATTTCAATGGATCGTTGTCGGACTGATTTTGTGGCGGACCGAAGTTCACAGAATGCGGGCTAGCGAACTCGGTCTGGCTGCGCCACGACCGATCCTTGTCGCGCTGGCGTCAGCGGGCCTGGTGGCGCTAGTCGTTGCAAATCAGTTTATAAGCCTCGGGCAACTCGGCAGAAGACCGGAGGATCTCCGTGGCAACCTGGCGCAAGTTGCTCTGCGCATTTTTCCTCGCGACAACCTCGAGCGCCTGATTTTTTCCGGAGTCGTCGCAACGGTCGCGATTTGCGAGGAGATGATGTACCGAGGATTCGTTCAGGCCCTGTTTGCCAATCTCTCGGGCAAGGCCGTGGTTGGAATTCTGGTTTCTGGAATTCTCTTTGGCTGGGCACATATTTACCAGGGCAGGCGCGGCGTTATTGCTACATGTATAGTAGGAATGGTCTTTTCAGGTGTCCGGGCCGCGACCGGTTCTCTGGTCCCGGGAATTGCCGCTCACTTTGCCATGGACTTGATCGCGGGCTATCTGTTCCCTAAGGCCCTAAGAGCAGAGCTTGGCCGCGCTCCCGGAAGTGTCGGCACTCCGATTTAATCGATTGGCTTTGTGACTCGAGAAGAGGAAACCCCCTTGCCTGCTGATTTGACCGATGACGCAATTGTCGATCTGCTTGGCCCATACGGTGTCGTTCCGCCCCACGCCCTCTGCGAGAGTGTGCGTTCATACATCTCGACTCTCTTACTATGGAATTCGAAGATAGCCCTGACAACGGTGACCAATCCTGTTGACATCGTCCGCTTGCATTTTGGTGAGAGCTTTTTCGCTGCCCGGGCAGCTTCGATTACTGGTGGTCGGGTCGCCGACATTGGTACCGGCGCTGGGTTTCCGGGCATACCCATCCGTATGGTGACTCCTGGTGTCGGGCTCACTTTGGTAGAGCCGATCGCAAAAAAGACTGCTTTTCTGGGCGAAGTTGTGCGTAAGCTGGGATTGTCGGGAGTCGACATCATTCGGTGCCGTATGGAAGAGCTGCCACCCGAGCAGACCGGCTTTGACCTGATGACCGCGCGAGCTCTCGGCCGCTACCTGAAACTTGCGAGGTGGGCTGAATCTCGAATTTCAAAAGGCGGAGAGCTCCTCTTGATGCTCGGCGAAGCAGAAGTCCGCGATTTGGTGCAGCTACGTGGGTGGAATTGGCGCGAGCCCCTCCGAATCCCGCAATCCACGGCCAGATTTGTCCTCATCGGTTCGCCCCTCGTCTAGCGCGAGATATTCGACCGAAATTCACAGTCTAGATTCCTGATCGTTTCACGTGGAACACAATGGCACCCTGGACGCAAATCTTCCCCATGCTCGCAGACGGCTACACCAGGCTGATGTTCCACGTGAAACACCCCCGCGTACGCGCTCGCAGAGATACGCCGATTGTTCCACGTGAAACAATGTCTAGATTGCTCGTCTACAGGATAGCTCAGAGAGGTTGCCGCGTCGCAACCAGCAGCGAGAGTGTTCCACGTGAAACACAAAGCGCATTATGCGAAACAGGCCCAGATCTTTGTTCCACGTGAAACACGGATCCAAATCAGCGTTCCACGTGAAACATATTGCTTCCGGACAAATCCTTCTGATACATTCCAAAAACGTTTGGGGGATTTCTTGGCTCGAGTGATTGCTATCGCCAACCAAAAGGGAGGCGTTGGTAAGACGACAACCGCGGTTAATTTAGGCGCCTCTCTAGCCGTCTCTGAGAAAAAGACCCTCATTATCGACTCCGATCCGCAGGCAAACACGACCAGTTCTCTTGGATTTGCGAAGGACCCCTCTCGCAGGACGCTCTACCAAGGAATAATTCTTGGCGAGCCCTTTGAAAGACTCATAATCGACGCACAAATCGATGGTCTCGATCTGATCCCCTCAGACAAAAACCTCGTCGGGGCAGCAGTCGAGCTTGTCGGCATGGAAAACCGAGAATTCCGGCTGCGCGACGCGACCCTGGGCCTGCGACAGAAGTACGAGTTCATCCTGATTGACTGCCCGCCTACGTTAGATTTACTGACTGTGAATGCACTCGCTGCGAGCGACGCGGTTCTGGTCCCCATCCAGTGCGAGTATTTGGCAATCGAAGGCGTATCGGAGCTTCTGGACACTTTGATGAGGCTGCGTCGCACGATTAACCCGACGCTTGAGATCGAAGGCATTCTGCTCACGATGTACGACGACCGGACGACGCTGTCCAAGCAAGTGGCGGCCGATCTGCGAAGTTTCTTTGGAGACAAGGTGTTTGAGACGGTAATTCCACGAAATGTACGCTTGGCGGAGGCGCCAAGCCACGGAATGCCTGTGATTTTCTACGACATACATAGTAAAGGCGCTGAAAGCTATATTCAGCTTGCCAAGGAGGTTGTATCGAATGTCCAGAAACGCGTTGGGCAGGGGGCTGAGCGCCCTGATCAGGGAGCCGGATCCTCAGCCGCAGGTGCAGCCTCAGCCGCCACTGCCGGCGCCGGGCTCGGTCGGTCCGGGAGCGGCGGCGGCGGTGGCACCGGCTCGGATACCCAATGAGGGCTTGTTCCAGGTCGACATTGATCTGATCGACCCTAGTCCTTATCAGCCGCGGACTCATTTCCGCGAGCAGGCGCTTGAGGAATTGGCGCAATCGATTCGCGCGAGCGGCATCATTCAGCCCCTGGTCGTACGCCGAGTCGGCAATCGCTATCAGCTCATCGCCGGCGAACGCCGTTGGCGAGCAGCACAGCGCGCGCCGATTGGGCGCGTGCCGGTGGTGCTGCGCGACGTTCCCGAAGAAACCGCTCTCGAGATGGCGTTGGTTGAAAACCTCCAGCGCGAGGACCTCAGTCCGATTGAGCAGGCTCGTGCTTTTGAGCGGCTTATCGAAGAATTCAGTCTGACCCAGGAGGAAGTTGCCGAAAGGACCGGCAAAGACCGGGCCACGATTGCAAACTCCTTGCGGCTTCTCAAGCTCGAGGAAACGATCCAGGACATGCTCGAAGAGGGGCGACTTTCGGCAGGACATGGCCGCGCGCTTCTTTCGATCGCCGATCCCAAAGAACGCTACGACCTCGCCCGCCGAATCGCACGCGGCGGAATGAC
>DATMLZ010000026.1:0-14096 GCA_035569955.1 Candidatus Acidiferrum sp. | reverse complement strand
GCTGGTGAGCTTTATGGATTATGATCTGGGATACTTCGATTTGGAGACGAGGGTCTTGGAGCCGCTCGAAAATCCCTTCGGCCCAAAAGTGTTACCCATGTCTTAGGTACGTTGTGTAACCCATGTCTCCGGGCTGGACCTCTGCCCCGTTTTTCCCTGGAGCCCAAGACGCCGTGTCGCGCCTCGGGACGCCTGGGTGTAATCACCTGCCGAATCCGGCATTCGGCCGCCAGATGACACGGCGGTGCTTGCTACAAGCTGTCTGTATCTCCATGTGGTTCAATCGCCCGATCAAGCCGGCATAACAGTTCTGTTAAATACGGCGTTGCACCATTGGAAGAATTTTGAGAACGAGGGCCGTGGAAAAATAAGCGTGAGGCCGGCGCGCCTCGCGACACATAGGGCGATCCGCGTAAACCAGCGTGTACGTTACGGTACGGTGATTCGCTCGGGAGATTGTCGCTTTGGGTTGGGCTGCCAATACCCGTAGACGCAGCGGGTGCCGCGGCGGGAAGGATCGTGCGTGTCGTGGATGACCCGGTCGACGACGGCTGTGAGATGACCGGAGACGGAAACGATCAGGCGGCCGGAAGGAAGTTCACCCGCGCGAAGATGGATTTTGCACCCTGAGCCGATCTCCATGGTCGGCGTCCATTCCCAGCCGAGAGATTCGAGCAGTTTTCGCGTGGTCGCTTTGTAAACACCGGTTCGCGAGTTGCTGATGCCGCGTTTGCGCTTGCCGGTGCGTTCGCGCTGGGCGAGTTTGTTGACCGACTCATAGACCTGCTGATAGGGAAGCTTCGTGGCAATGGCGACGGACCGAACCACGCAATCACCCGTCTTGCCTTTGTAGCCAGCCGCTTTTCTGCCGCCGTCGTCGTATTGAAACGCGAGAAGTGCCGGTTTTCGATTTCGCGGGCCGGGAACAGGTATACGCTCGCGATGTTTTGCGGGGAGGCGCCGTTTGCGTTTTGTACGCCGCACGCTGCTCGTGCCGGCGAACTGTGAATACGCGCCGATGCTGACGAGCGCGAGGAACGCGCAAGCGATCAGGATGCCAGTCACATTCCTATTCAATCGCATTTTTTCCTGGGCGTGTGGGGAAATACTGTGTGGGTTACCCAAACTGCGGCGCGCTAACGGCCGTATTGGCCGGGTTGGGCGACCGAGACGGCACACTTGCCGAGGCCGTCCTGAATCTCGGAATCGAGATCGGCGTGCGGAGCGGGCGAGGCTTGCGCGGTCTTGAAGAACTTTTCGGCACGGTCATGCGCGTAAAGGTGCCCGAGGCAGATGCGTCCGGCGGATACGAGCGCCGAAACGCCGGCGCGATGGGTCGGATACGCCTGAGCTAACTTCTCATATTCTTCGACCGCGGTTTCCCAGCGCTCGAGGCTTTCAAAGTATTTGCAAAGCTCGAGCCGCACGCCGCGCGGCAGTTCCGCTCCGCCGAAATTCTTCAGCGATTCGTACTCGGTCGCCGCCGTTTCCAGGTCTCCGTGCATCACGTGAAGGCGGCAAAGAGCGCTCAGCGCCTCCTTCTCGCCTTCGACATCCTGCTTGCGGGTTTGGGCCTTCAGCATCAAGTCCCAACCGTCGAGCGAATCGGGATCCTGGGCGAGAAGCTTGCGCAGGGCGAAGACTGCGTCGTCAACCATGTTGACGGCAAGGGAATCGGTGGCGTGGACGATCAGTGGATCAGCGGTCCAGGTGACTTTGGCTTCGACGGCTTTGTCGGCGGTATGCTCGACGCCGGTCGTTTGCAGAAGGAAAGCTCCGAGAGCCCCGAAAGCGAACCCGCCGATGTGGGCCCAGTAGGCAACGCCCGCTTCCAGTCCGAAGGCGCGCGCGAACAGGCCCGGAAGAATCTGCAGGAACAACCAGATGGGCAGGATGATGTAGGCCGGCACGTAGAACTTGATCATCTTTATCCACAACAGCCAGCCGAGACGGATGCGAGTCTTTGGAAAGCGGAACAGGAAGGCGCCCATCAATCCCGCGATCGCCCCCGAAGCGCCAAGAGCCGGGACGAGGCTGTGCGGAAAGACCGCGCCTTGCACGGCCCAGGCGAGTGCACCTGCCGCGAGGTAGAAGATGGGATAGATGACGCGGCCCCAGAGATCTTCAAGGATCGTTCCGGCGAGCCACAGGAACCACATATTGAAAATCAGATGGAGCCAGCCGCCGTGCAGGAAGGTGGCGGTGATGTAAGTTCGTGCGAAGGGATGCACGGAATGGAACGCATAGTTCCAGGCGATAGAGTTCGACTGGGCGTCGGTGAGCTCGGCGCAAAGCTGCGACATCTCGGTGCTTGCGTCTGCGGCCGAGTAATCGCTCGAATGTATCTGGGCGTCCCAATCATCGACGAACTGCGTCCGGTTGGCAGCTTCGATTTGGGCGTATATCTCCGGGTGATCAAGCTTATAGGCTTGGACGATCTCGGAGGCTTCCGGCGTCATCGGCGTGTCCGGATAGAGACCGCTCAACAGCAGAATGTGCAGCTCGATCTGGCCGGTTCGGGCGAGCTGCTGTTCCATTGGGCCGTTGGTGAACAGAAAAATGACGGTGTTGAGGGCAATGATACCGATCGTGACCCATGGCCAGCGGCGTCCCCGCAGATTTTCGTGCGCCAGAGGAAGTATCATCGCGCGACGCTCCTATCGCCTGCGAATCAAGAGGTACCCCGACAGAACCCTTTCAGTCTGGTTGGGGGAATCGACCAGGCCAATAGAACTCGGGCTTTTTGTGTTTATGGGTAAATAACGACTGCGCGTCGGCCGATCGGCGAGCGGTTGGGTCTGTTTCACAACTTCGATTGAGCCTCGCCGAACAGGGTTTCAATCGGTTCCGGGTAGCCGATAGCGTAGCCCTGGGCGAAATCAAGTTCCAGCTGACGCGCCATCTCGAGAAGAGATTCATCTTCGACGAATTCGGCGATGGTTTGGGATTGAATCTCGTGTGCGATGTTGTTGATCGCTTTCACAATGGCGAGATCGACCGAGCTGCGGCGCATGTTGCGGATGAAACTTCCCTCGATCTTGATGAAGTCCACTTTGAAATTGCGGAGATATCCGAACGAACAAAGGCCGGCGCCGAAATCGTCGAGCGCGACACGACATCCCAGAGCGCGCACCCTCTCGATAATGCCGCTCGCGGCAAACAGATTGTTGATGAGCGAGGTTTCGGTGATTTCCAGCGTCAGAGCACTCGGAGGCAGACTTGAGGACTTCAGGATATCCAGCAGGCACCGCAGAAACGTGGGGTCGTTCAGAGAGTTGGCCGAGACATTGATATTGATTTGCACGCCGGGAATCTTCGCAAGCCGGGGGCCGTACTCGCGAAGCACTTTGTCAAAGACCCAGCGATCCAGATGGCCCATCTGGTCGTAACGCTCGGCGGCAGGAATGAACTGGGCCGGCATGATCATTCCACCGTTGCGATCGTGCATTCGCAAGAGCACTTCATGCTGCGGAGTCCCGCCGCCGCGCAACGAAATGATCTTCTGAGCAAACAGGGAGAACCGGTTTTTAGCGACGGCTTCGCGCACGTCGGCGACGACCTGAAGCTGCTGGTGGCGGTCGTGCCCTTCGCCGCCTTCGGCTTCATAGACGCTGACGCGATTTCTGCCGGCCTGTTTTGCGGCGTAGCAAGCGACGTCGGCCTGCTTCATCACCGACCCGAGCTCGGACCCCTGGGTGATGCTCGCCACGCCGATGCTGAACGAGACCCGAAACAGCCGCTCTTCCCAGCGAAAATCGAATGTGGCGACGTCTTCGAGAACCATGGTCAGGGCTACTTGCGCCTGGTCGATCGAATAGCCGTAGAAAATCATTGCGAATTCATCGCCGCCCAGGCGCGCGACCGTGACGGTATCGGTAATGTAGCGGCGCAGAATGTCGGCCACGGTGCGCAGCAGAACGTCGCCGGCGGCATGGCCGACCGTATCGTTGACGATCTTGAAGCCGTCAAGATCCAGAAAGCAGAGCACATTTTCGGTTTTTGCGGCTTTGGACTTTTCGATCGCGGCGCCAAGCGCTTCCAGAAACATTTTCCGGTTGGGAAGCAAGGTGAGCGAATCGTGTGTGGCGCTGAAGGCGACTTCGCGCTGGATGGCGCGCATTCGGCTTACGTCTTGAAAAATGAATACAGCGCCGAGGACTTCGCCGTCGGCCGAGCGAATCAGCGAGGCCGAGTCCTGAATGTCGCGGCGCGTTCCGTCCCGCGCAACAAGCCCGGCCTCCTCCAGGCGACATACGGGCTGATTGGTGGCCAGGCAATAGCGGAGAGGATTTGTAATGTCGACTCCGCTTTCCGAGTCCGTGAGGCGAAGAATTTCGTCAATGTCGCGGCCGCGAACTTCGTTGAACCTCCAGCCGGTCATGGCCTCAGCGGCGGGGTTCATCATGCTGACCTTGCCGTCAGCATCGGTGGAAATAACGCCGTCAGCGATGGAAAACAGCGTGATTTGAAGACGATCCTTTTCCGCTTCAAGAGCGCGTTCGCCGGCGCGCAGCTTTTCTTCCTGAACTTTGCGATCGGTAAGGTCGCGCGTTACCTTGGCATAGCCGATCGCCTTGCCGTCGTCATCGCGAAGGGTGGATATGACGACCGAGGCCCAGAAGCGCGAGCCGTCCTTGCGGATCCGCCAGCCTTCTCCTTTGAAATGACCTTCGGAGGCGACCTGCGCGAGAATTCTTCTGGGGATGCCGGCGGCAACGTCTTCCGGCGGGAAGAACCGACTGAAATGCTTCCCTACGATTTCGGCGGCGGTGTATCCCTTGTTGCGCTCCGCACCCCGGTTCCACGTCATGACGTGGCCCTGCAGATCCATCAGATAGATCGCGTAGTCCTCGATCGCGTCGACAAGTAGGTGGAACCTCTTGTCTTGCATGCCAAGAAGCGAGTCGGTGGCGCTGACCATAGCGGCTGCACGATCTTTACGTTTTCATCAGGGAATTTCGACAGGTAAGATGATTCAGGACGCCATCCGGTAAGCCGCTTTTCTACGTACGGACTAGCCCGTAGAGCCGAAGTAGTACCGCCGAACCCGGCGATGATCGGGACCGGACCCGGATCAGCGCCAGTCCGGGCGCCTGTAAGCGAGAGTTTCTCTCGCGATCTGGGCGCCCGCTCCGGACTGCGCGGCGATTCTGCCGAGCGCCGATTCGTAGCGTTCGAGGTTGTAGAGTATTTGTTCGACGGCGTCGGCCTGGGTGAATTCTGAATTGGCAGACGCCTTCTCGGTCCAATACTTTTCAAGGGCCGCAGCCGCCCGCTGATCTTTCCATGCGTCGATCAGGTTTCTTGCGCGCTCATTATTTTCGCCGATCGCCATTTTTTGGCTCCTTCGCCTGTGGGCGAGTCGACAGCATATTTCTACCGGAGATGGTTCGCAATATTCACGCGGCCTTTAACGTGTCGGAATATGCCGGGTTGTGGTTTGATGTTGTGCTTCGGCGGGGGTTGCGATCGATGAGGTCGAGGTGAAACTGTGATGGCTGACGGGCAAGTCGAATTGGTGGCGGAATTGACGTGCGAGACGGGCGAAAATCCGCTCTGGCATCCGGACGAAAACAGACTCTTCTTTGTGGATATTCCGTCAGGCACGATTTACGGTTATCGTCCGGCGGAGCGGACCTGTTCGCCCTTGGCGCGGACGCGCGTGACCGGGGGATTCACACTGCAGCAAGACGGTTCCTTGCTGCTTTTTCAGGATGGGTCTGTCGCGACGCTGGCGATGGACGGAACGATTCGCGAAGTGGCGAGAGATTGTTGTCCGGGGAACGATCGATTCAACGATGTCATTGCCGACCCGGAAGGACGCGTGTTTGCCGGAACCATGGGCGGCAACGGCAGGCTCTTGCGATTTGATACCGATGGCCGCGTAACGCAGATGCTCCAGGGGCTGGGCATTCCGAATGGAATGGGATTTACGCTCGACCTTTGCGGAATGTATTTCACCGATTCGGCGCCAAGGCGGATTTATCATTTCGATTACGACCGCAAGACCGGTGACCTTGAAAATCAGCGCGTATTTGCGGAGATTCCGCGCGAGGTCGGGTGTCCGGACGGAATGGCGGTTGACGCCGAAGGATACATTTGGACGGCGATCTGGTATGGGGGGCGGTTGCGGCGTTACGCGCCGGACGGGCGACTCGATCGCGAGATATTCTTCCCGGCGACGCAGACCTCGTCTGTGACATTTGGCGGAGCGGCGTTGGATGAGTTGTATGTGACGTCTGCCGCTTCCGGCGGCGATGATCCGCTCGCGCCGATCGGGTATGATCGCGCGGCGTTTCGCGGCGGCCCGCTGTATCGGACGCGCCTGGGCGGCGTGTGGGGAAAGCCCGCATTTCGGTCGCGAGTGAAGTTTCCGGAGCGCGCATGAGCCGAGCAGATCTAAAGGGGCGCGTGGCGCTGGTCACCGGGTCGAGCTCGGGCGTAGGAAAAGGGATCGCGCTTGAGCTGGCTCGCGCGGGATGCCGCGTGGCCGTCAATTCCCACGTGGATCGCGCGGGCGTCGACGCGACGATTGCCGAGATTCACGCGCTGGGCGTAGACGCCGCGGCCGTGATGGGCGACGTTGGATCGAGCGCGGATGTGAAGCGGATGGTCGGAGAAGTTGTGAAGCAGTTCTCGAAGCTCGATATTCTGGTGAACAATGCCGGCGTGCAGACCTGGTCGCCTCTGCTCGAGCTGAAGGAGTCGGACTGGGATCGCGACATCAACACCAACCTGAAAGGCTGCTTTCTGTGCACGCAGACCGCAGCGCTGCATATGAAGCAGCATTCGGGCGGCGCGATCATCAACATAGGTTCGGCTTGCAACAGGATCCCGTTTGCGCGGCTGGCTTCGTACACGGCTAGCAAGGGCGGCATCGAGATGCTCACGAAAGTGGCGGCGGTCGAACTGGGAAAATATTCGATTCGCGTGAATTGCGTGGCGCCCGGCGCGATACTGGTCGAGCGAACCAAGCTTGAAGCGCCCGATTACGAAGAGGCCTGGGGCAACGCTGCGCCTGTGGGACGCGTGGGACTGCCTCGGGATATCGGCCAAGCCGTGAGATTTCTGGCGAGCGATGAAGCATCGTTTATTACAGGGCAGACGATATTCGCCGATGGCGGAGTGTTTCTGAAGCCGAATTGGCCGTACAAGTCCGAAGAGCCTCGTTAGCACGCAGGCCTCCGCGATGAGATTTTCAACCGACTCGTTTTGAAGGGAGCGTTCGTGTCCGAAAAAACGAATGGCAAATTCCGTTCGGCGGCGTGGTTTGGACGAATGGATAAGGATGGGTTTTTGCACCGCAGCTGGATGCGCGGATTTCCCAGCGAGGTATTTGACGGACGCCCGGTGATCGGCATTTGCAATACGTGGTCCGAGCTGACGCCTTGCAACGCGCATTTTCGCGAAATCGCCGAAGCCGTGAAGCGCGGCGTGTGGGAAGCAGGCGGATTTCCGCTGGAGTTTCCGGTGATGTCGCTCGGCGAAACCAATCTGCGGCCGACGGCGATGCTGTTTCGCAATTTGGTCAGCATGGACGTGGAAGAATCGATCCGCGCAAATCCGATCGATGCGGTCGTGCTGCTCTGCGGCTGCGACAAAACGACGCCGGCGCTGGTGATGGGCGCGGCGAGCTGCGATGTGCCGGCGATTGTGGTCTCCGGCGGGCCGATGCTCAACGGAAAATTCTGTGGGCGGAATATCGGGTCGGGCACGGATGTGTGGCGGTTCGACGCGGCCGTGAAAGCGGGAACGATGAGCGCAGCGGAGTTTCGCGAGGCAGAAACCGGCATGTCGCGGTCCGCGGGACACTGCATGACGATGGGAACGGCTTCGACGATGGCTTCGATGGTCGAAGCGCTGGGGCTTGGACTGCCGGGGAACGCGGCGATTCCGGCGTCGGATTCGCGGCGAATGGTGATCGCACAGCTGGCGGGGAAGCGGATCGTCGATATGGCGCGCGATGATCTGCGGATTTCGAAAATTCTGACGCGCGAAGCTTTTGAGAACGCGATTCGCGTGAACGCGGCGGTGGGTGGTTCAACCAACGCCGTGATTCATCACCTGGCGATGGCCGGACGCGTCGGCGTCAAGATGAGCCTGGACGACTGGGATCGCCTGGGCCGAGACGTCCCGACGCTGGTCGATCTGATGCCGTCGGGGCGCTTCCTGATGGAGGATTTCTATTACGCGGGCGGAGTGCCGGCGGTGGTTCGAGCGCTCGATGAACATGGACTGCTCGACCGCGGCGCACTGACCGTGAATGGCAAGTCTCTGGTCGAGAATTGTAAAGAAGCGCCGAACTGGAATGCGGACGTGATTCGCCCGTTTGAAAAGCCGCTTGTCAGGAGCGGGGGAATCGCCGTGTTGCGCGGCAATCTTGCACCCGATGGAGCGGTGCTGAAGCCCTCGGCTGCGTCGCCGCATCTGCTCCGGCATCGCGGGCGCGCGGTGGTGTTTGAGAACATCGAGCATTACAACGAAAAGATCAAAGACCCGGGCCTCGATGTGGATGAGACATGCGTGCTGGTGATGAAATATTGCGGGCCGAAGGGTTATCCGGGCATGCCGGAGGTCGGAAATATGGCGCTGCCTGCCAAGGTCCTGCAAAAGGGCGTGACCGATATGGTGCGCATCTCGGATGCGCGCATGAGCGGAACCGCTTACGGCACGGTTGTGTTGCACGCCTGTCCGGAAGCGGCGATTGGCGGGACGCTGGCGCTGGTTGAGGACGGTGATTTTATCGAGCTGGATGTGCCGGGGCGGAGATTGCATCTGGATGTGAGCGAGGATGTCCTCGGCAAGAGGCGCGCCGCGTGGAAGCGTCCGGAGCCGGCAATGGAAGGCGGATATCAGTCGCTCTACGTCGAGCACGTGCAGCAGGCATGCCAGGGGGCGGATTTGGATTTTCTGATCGGATGCCGCGGTGACGCGGTTCCGCGGGAATCGCACTAGAGTTGCGCGAATATTTATCCGGATGACGCAGAACCAAGGAGAAACATGGCAGGAAGGCTGGCAGGCAAGACGGCGCTGATCACGGCTGCGGCGCAGGGAATCGGGCGCGCGACGGCGATTGCGTTTGCCGATGAGGGTGCGTCGGTCATCGCGACAGATGTAAACCAAGCGGCGCTAGGAACGCTCGCCCGGGAGCGTCCGCAGATTCGCGCGCGGCGGCTGGACGTACTCGATTCGAAAGCCGTCGAGGGCGCAGCGGCAGAACTCGGTGCGCTTGACGCGCTGTTCAATTGCGCGGGATTCGTGCATCAGGGATCGATTCTGGAGTGCGCGGAAAAGGATTTCGATTTTTCGACGGATCTGAACGTGAAGTCGATGTACCGGATGTGCCGCGCGTTTCTTCCGGCGATGGTCGCAAGCGGAAAAGGAAACATCATTAATATGTCGTCTGTCGCATCGAGCGTGACAGGCGTGCCGAACCGGTTCGTCTACGGCACGACCAAGGCGGCGATCATCGGGTTGACCAAATCGATTGCGGCGGACTTTGTGAAGAAGGGGATTCGTTGCAACGCGATTTGTCCCGGCACGGTGCAGACGCCGTCGCTCGACCAGCGGATCGCGGCGTTGGGAGACAGCGACAAGGTTCGCGCCGATTTCATCGCGCGGCAGCCAATGGGGCGGGTTGGAAAACCGGAGGAGATCGCGGCGCTGGTCGTGTATCTGGCCTCGGACGAATCGGGATTCACGACGGGGCAGATCCACGTGATTGATGGCGGTTGGACAATCTGATTTGGCAAGAATACAGGGGGCGGAATGAAACTGCTGCGGTATGGAACGCCAGGAAACGAAAAGCCGGGCTTGATGGCACCGGATCAAACGATACGGGATTTGTCCGGAGTGATTCCGGACGTGGCGGGCGACACGTTGCTGCCTGGGACGATCGCCAAGCTGCGGGAGATCGATACGACGAAGCTGCCCGAGGTCGAGGGAGCCGCGCGGCTTGGACCCTGCGTGGGGCGCGTGGGGAAGTTCGTTTGTATCGGCCTGAACTATTCCGATCACGCCGCCGAATCGGGAATGAAGGTGCCAGGCGAGCCGATCGTTTTTATGAAAGCGACGTCGGCGATCACGGGGCCAAACGACGACGTGATGATTCCTCTCGGCTCGGAAAAGACGGACTGGGAAGTGGAGCTTGGCGTAGTGATCGGCAAGCCGGGCAAGTACATCGCCCAGGAGAATTCGCTTTCACACGTCGCCGGCTACTGCGTAGTCAACGACCTTTCAGAGCGCGCATTTCAACTCGAAGGCACGGGCCAGTGGGTGAAGGGAAAGAGCGCCGACACGTTCGGGCCGATCGGACCATGGCTGGTGACGGCTGATGAAGTGCCCGATCCCCAGAATCTTGCGATGTGGCTCGAAGTCGACGGGCAGAGGCAACAAGATGGGTCGACCAAGACGATGGTTTTCGGTGTCGCTTATCTGGTGAGCTATCTGAGCCGGTTCATGAGTCTGCAATCCGGCGACATTATTTCGACGGGAACGCCACCGGGAGTCGGCGCGGGGAAAAAGCCGCCGATGTTTTTGCGAGCGGGAAATACGATGCGGCTTGGCATCCAGGGATTGGGCGAGCAGCAGCAGAAAGTTGTTGCAGAACGGGGTTAGGCGCTCGCGTTTTTGAATTTCGATACGCCCGCGACCAGAAGCGAACCGATCAGCAGATAAATGGCAGCTGTCGCGCTGATGCTGGCGCTCATGCCGTAACGTCGGGCGGCGATCGCGATGGCAACAGGAGCGAACCCTGCCCCCAGCCAGCCGAGCGAGTTCAGAAGCCCGGCCGCCGCGCCGCGGCGGGCAACGGGGACGACGTCATAGAGAGCCGCAAAAATATTCGCGTCATAGAGACCCTTGAAATAGCCGAAACCGATCATTGCAACGACGAGAATTGGAATGGAACTCGTCCAGCCTGTGAGGAAAACGAACGGGACGCCGCAGAGCAGCCCGAATGACTGCGCAAGCAACCGGCCGCCCTTCATTTTCCTTGCCAGCCTGTCTGCCAGGATTCCGCCCGAAATGACCCCGAGCACGGACGCGACCTGAAGATAGATCGTCGCGTTCAATCCCGCCATCGAAAGACTCATGTGGAATTTTTCGAACAGGAATGTGGGCATCCACGTCAGGAAGACGACGGCAACAAAGTTTGCTCCGATGAAAGCGGCGATGAGGACGAGCGCCATCGGCCGGGAGAGGACCTGGGCAAAGCCCCGAAGCATATTGGGCGGGAGTGGTCCGGGCGTTTCATCGGCTGTCGCGGCGGGACCGGGAACGGCGAGCGCGCTGGCGTTTCGTGCCACCGTATTTTCGGACATGCCGCGTGGTGCTTCTCGCAGCACTCCCCAAAGAACGACCGCGAGCAAAATTCCCGCGCCGCCGAAAACGACAAAGCTCGATTGCCAGCCGTAGTATTGGCCGAGAAAACCTGAAATGCTGCCGCCGGCGATGCTGCCCGCGTAGACGCCCGATTGATGCCAGGACATCGCCCGCGAACGCGTAGCCGCTCCGTGGTAATCGCTGATGAGGGACATTGCAGCGGGGAAATAAAACGCTTCGCCGAGGCCACTGAGCGCGCGGCAGGTCAAAAGTTGCGCGTAGTTGTGACAAATCGAAGTCGCTGCCGTGACGATCGACCAGAAGACGAGCGCGCCAAGAATCAGCGATTTCCGTGAGAAACGGTCGCAGAGCGAACCGGCGAACGGGCCGAAGAGCGCGTACATCCAGGTGAAAGCGCTTCCGACGATTCCCAATTCCACTTTCGAAACGTGAAGTTGTCGCTCAAGCAAGGGAAAAACCGAAAAAATTGCCTGGCGGTCTGCGTAATTGAACAGGCACACGAACCAGAGCATGCCGATGACGAGCCATTTGTAAGAGGGATTTTGTGGCCGGGCTTCGGACGCCGCAGCCGTCATACCTGCAGGGCCATCTTGTGAATATCGAAAAACACAGGGACGCTTTGCTGCAAGGAACTTTCGCGCTTCCAATGATCGTATTCGCTGAGGCGCTCGCGCTGACTGGCCTGGATGTGCTCGGAGACAGCAGCCATCGCAACTTCGGGTTCCTGATGCGCCACGGCATTGAGGATGCGCTGATGGTAACGATGAATGCTTTTGAGCGTGACCCGGTCGTGCCCCCTGCGGTGTATGGCGAAGATACTGATGAGCAGGCGCGTGTCGTTGATGATCTTTTGCAGGCGCGAATTGTTGGCCATGCTCACGAGCAGCGCGTGAAAACCGAGGTCGCAGGCGATGAAGCGCTCCATTTGCTTGGCGTCAAGCGCCGGCTGCTTGCTTTTTTCCAGCTCCTTTTGGAGCTTCAGGATTTCGTCGACAAGGGTTTGCAACCGGTCGTTATCTGCAAGGCGCAGAGAAACCCGTGCGATTTTGCCGACGGCGAAGACTTCGAGGGCTTCGCGCAGTTCATAGAGCTCGACGATATCTTCGCGCTTGAGCTCCGCGACGACCATACCGCCGCCCGGGTTTTGCTCAAGCAGACCTTCGGCGGCCAGCTGGTTCATCGCTTCGCGGATCGGGGCGCGACTACTGCCGAGTTCTTTGGCGAGCAAGAGCTCTGAAATTCCTCCGCCGGCAGCGAGCGCTCCGCTGGCGATCGATTGCTGAATGTGCAGATAGGCCTTTTCGCGGATCGAGCGCCGGCGCATATGTCGGCGCGATTTGCCCGGGCGATGCATGGTTGTGGTTGGCTCAGGATACAACGGATTTTTCCTACTCGCGCCGCGCGCGTGCCGCGGTGAACCTCAAAGGCGTTATAACACGGCTGGCGTCAGGATGTCGACATATTGACGACAGTGCGATATAGTCTCGGGCACCGTGACGAAGGCCTGGATCGGGTGGCGGCGGATTGCACTTTCCCTTCTGGTTTTTGTGGTCTGTCCCGCCGTTTACGGACAGACGCAGCCGACCGGCGAGCTGATATTTCAGCCCGGCTCTGTCTCGTTTGCTTCAAGCCACGCTTCGACGATTGTGGAATTGAAGAACGGCGATTTGCTCGCGGCCTGGTTTGGCGGAACGGCGGAAGGAAAGCCAGACGTAGCGATCTGGTCATCGCGGCACGCAGGTGACGCGTGGTCGGCTCCGGTCGAGCTTGCGCGTGAAGACGGCGTGCCGTGCTGGAACCCCGTGCTGTTTCACTCAACCGACGGTCGTTTGTGGTTCTATTACAAATTTGGACCGAGTCCGCAGCAGTGGGCGGCGGGTCGCAGATCGAGCGATGACGAAGGGCGCACCTGGTCAGCGGCCGAACATTTGCCAGCAGGCTTGCTCGGACCGATTCGCGCAAAACCACTTGTGATGCCAGATGGAACGATCGTGGCGGGTTCTTCGATTGAGGCGTATCACGCCTGGGCAGCGTGGATCGAAAGAAGCGCCGACAACGGAAAGACCTGGTCGAAGATCGGGCCGCTCGTGCCGCCGCGGCCGGCCGATGCGGATCCGGACGCGAATCACGGAATCATCCAGCCATCGGTTGTGCAGCTGGGCGACAAGCACCTGCGGTTTTATGCGCGGTCGACGCCAACGGTCGGGCGAGTCGTGGTATCGGATTCCTACGATAACGGCGTGACCTGGACGCAGCCACATCCGCTGGGCGTGCCGAATCCGAATTCCGGGATTGACGCAGTCGTGCTTCGCGACGGGCGAATCGTTCTGGTCTACAACAACACAGCGACCGGCCGCACCCCGCTGAACCTTGCGGTTTCAACTGACGGCGACTATTTTCGGATGTTTTATACGCTTGAGGACCAGCCGGGAGAATATTCCTACCCCGCCATCATTCAGACGCGCAGCGGAGACCTCGAAATTACCTATACGTGGCAGCGCAAGGCGATCCGGCACGTTCACGTTCCTCTCGCGGCGGTACCGAAGTGATCCGATGAAATGCTGGAGATCGAGATGACGCACAAGAAATTCTCGGGCGTTTATGCCGCGGTGCTGACTCCGCGGGGGCCCGACGATAGCGTGGACGCAGCCGCGCTTGCGAAGTTGATCGAGTTCTTGTCATCCAAAGGAATTACGAAGTTTGCACTGAATGGAGCGACCGGCGAATTCTGCCTCGCTACGCCGACGCAATTG
>DATMLZ010000025.1:0-26233 GCA_035569955.1 Candidatus Acidiferrum sp. | reverse complement strand
GTCGGCATCAATCCGCAAACACATCGAGCCATCGTCGCGAACGCGAGCACCAACATCGCGACGATCATCGATCTGATCAACACAAACACAACGATCGATCCGGCTTGCACGGTCGCGCCCTGCCCGCTCACCACAATCGGCGGCAACTTGACGCCATACAGCACCGGCGCAAGTCCGGCCATCGGTATCGATCCTGGTCTCAACTGGGCCGTGATCACTCCGGGCGGAGCGGGCTCGATCAATCTGGTGGATCTCGGTTACGGCAGCCTCAGCTCCGGCAGCGGCGGGCGTGCTCCGGCAGTGCTCGGCAGCCTCTCGATTTCAACCACGATTCAGGGTGTTGGCGTCAATCCGGAAACGCACATGGCGCTGTTCACCGATTTCAACACGGGCCATGTCACCACCTTCAGTCTCCTTGATAACTCGGTTGTTTCGGTCACGAACAACGGCACGGCCCTTACGCTTCCCGAAGAAAGCGCGGCGGCGGTCAATTCGTTCCAAAATATCGGCGTCGCCGTAAACGCCGAAGGCACCGGGACTGCGTCTATCGTGGATATGGGAAGCGGGGTAGTGCTGCAGACGGTCAATGGCGTCACAAGCCAGGGCGGTTCGCCTCAGTCTGTCGTGATTGATCCTGCGACCAACCAAGCGCTGGTTGCCAATGAGACGGCCGGCACGATTTCGATTCTTTCGCTAGGCGGCTCGGCTCCGAAGCCTCTGCAGATTCTTGAAGCGAGCCCAGCGAATTCGTTTACGTCGACAACACCGATTTCGCTCACCGTCACCGGCACAGGATTCACGGCAAATTCGGTGGTCCTGCTCGACGGAACGGCACTCACTGGTGCCACGGTATCGTCCACCGGGCGCCAGATCGGCGTGAGCGTGCCCGCGTCGATGCTTGCCTCGCCGCGCCACTTCTCGGTGCAAGTGCAAAACACGAACGGCGCAGCGGTCGCCGTCTCGAACGTGGCTTCGATGAACATCATTCAAGCCGTAACGGTTGGCACGTCGCCCGCGGGCGTGGCTGTTGATTCGGACCGCGATTTGGCCGTCGTCACCAATTCCGGCAGCGGCAACCTCTCACTGGTGTCGATCGCTCCGCCCTCGATATCGCCGCAATCTCTCGGTCCTGTCGGCCTGATCAGCACTTCGAACTCCCTGGCGGCGCACATCAATCCGCGCGCGGTCGCTGTCGATGCGCGCCTGGGCCTCGCCGTCGTTGCGAACTACTCGAGCAATGATCTTACGCTGCTCGACTATTCGCAGTCGTTCCAGCCGCCCTACACCCTCGCGGCTGTCGTCGGATGCAGCACTACGGCGGTCTGCACTGGCCCCGCGGGCATTGCCTTCAATCAGGACACAAACAATTTCCTTGTCACCGACTCAAACATCGACACAGCCAATAGCGACGTGGCTGTTGGCACGGTCGGGGCGGCAAGCAGTACATCGAACGGCTTCGCCACGATTTCTTCTCCGGGCGCTCCCTCGGCTGTCGACCAGACGCCCGGCGATATCGCCGTCGCGCCGTCTTTTGATCCGTTTGATCCGGTCAACAATCCGACGCCGGCGCTTACCTACGCAGCCGTTGCCTCGGCGGCTCAAACCAGCGTGATCGACTTTTTCAATACGGCCACCGATCTAGTCGTTGGCAGAACCAATAGCGTCGTCCAGCCAAACGGCGTCGTGTACGATTCGCTGAACCACGAATTCCTGGTTTCCGACAGTTTGAACAACAACATCGTGATGGTGAATCCGCTCACGTTTGTTCCCGTCACGGTGCGCGGCGGATTCAACCCCGCTTCGATCGCCTACAATTCGCAGTCGAGCACGATCGTCGCGGTCAACGCGGCGACCGGAACGCTTTCGTTCCTCGACTACTTGTGCCCACCCACGACGGCCAGCCCCTCGTGCACGTCGCCCGAAGTGCGCGCCACGATCGGATTGGTGGGTTCGCAGATTTCGACGACGGCGCCGCTGGGCCCGAAAACAGTCGATGTCGATCCCCTGCTCAATCTGGCTGTCCTGGTCGATTCCGAGAACAACCGCGTACTGCTGATTCCGCTGCCGTACTAATTCGCGGTTTCCGGCTGCGCCAAGCGTTCGGCGGAGGGCCAACCCCGAGGGGGACGTGGGGCATCCGAAGGGGGCATAGGGATTGGGCACCATGGGGTTTTGCGCCGTGTCTGCGAAACACGGTTTCTGGCGTGATTTGCGCGCCGGTGGCATTTGACCGGCTTCTGTATCCGACGCTATAATCCCGCATTTGCGTTTAGCGCTATACCTACACTGAAGGAGTGAGAATGAAGATTCGATTTGTACTCCCCGTCTTTGCGGCCCTGGCGGTCTCGTCGATCGCCGGCGCCCAAGCAGCGGGCCCAGCCACCAAGATCGCCACGATCAACGTATCTCAGGCGATCGCCAGCACCGCCGAGGGAAAGGCTGACGCCGCTCAGCTGCAGTCGCAGTTCGCGCCGCGTACCACCGAACTGCAGAACATTTCCAAGCAGATTGACGATCTCACCGGAAAGCTGCGCACCGGCGAGAACACCCTGAACGACGAAGAAAAGACGCGCCTCCAGGCTCAGATCAATCAGCTCCAGCAGTCAGGTCAGCGCAAGCAACAGGATCTCAGCGATGACCAGCAGGCCGCCGAGCAGGACTTGATCGAGACCATCGGCCGCAAGCTTGAAGTCGTTCTGAACAAGTACGCTACCGAAAACGGTTACGCCGTGGTCCTCGACGTCGGCTCACAACAAACCAGCGTGTTCTGGTCCGCGCCGACCGTCGACATCACGCAGCAGGTGATTTCGCTGTATGACGCAGCGAACCCGGTCAAGGCTGGAGGCGCTGCGCCGTCATCTTCAGCGCCGCGCACCACGCCGTCTACCCCGAGACCTTCGACACCTGCGACGCCGCCCAAGCCGTAGCTCGAGCGTTTGTTATTCAAAAAAGCCTCGCCGACGTGAATCGGCGAGGCTTTTTCTTTCCGGCGGGCAGCAAACGCTAGTCGTTCGCGGGCAATTCCACCAGTTCAATCAGCAGTTTCCCGTCGTTTCCTGCCGACAGGAGAAAGAAGTTCACGCGAGTTCGGTCCGCTCCCTGGCGGCCTTCTGAATAAACCGGAGCCGCTCCAAACCGTGACCGCAAGATATCGGTCGCGCGATCCAGATGACTGACGAGAAGTTCGACCTGCTGAATCCCCTCTCCACGCTTGCTTAGAAAACGCGCAATCGCGCCATCGCCGCGAGGATCGCGTGTCGTCAGCACATCTAGCCTGATACCGCCCGCAAAGTGCAGTTCGAATTCTTCGGCATCAAGGTCGGGAGGCACATCGGCAAGCCGCGACCTGCCGTTTGCCTCTCGGATTTTTGCAAATTTCTCAGGCCCTACGGCGATTCCTACCGTGGTCCGCGGAAATCCCGAATCATCCATCACAAAACAGCCCGCCAGATCGCCGTCTTCAAACCACCCGGCAGTCGACCGCCGCGCGCGTTCGCATCCCCGCGCAAAAAGCTGCGTGGCGGCGCGTTCGCGTTCAGACAGATCGCGCTGATCGAGCCGCGCGATCAGCGCCAGAATCTCACTTTCTTGTTGGGAATTCACTGCGGACTTCTCAGGGAAGGGCTTGCGCCGCATCTTGAACGGCGTTGACATTCGAAAGCACCGCGTAGGCGACTTCACCGGGCCGCACCGTGAGTGGCACGTCCCACCGTGGCCGCGCGTCGCCGACCGTCGCCGAAACGCTCAACGAGCTCAGCCAATACGACCCGGGCGCGACGTTTGGGAAAAATCCCTGCCCTTGGAGATTGGTTTCGGTCCGGGCCACCAGATATTTTCCTTGCGCCAGATCCGTTACGCGACGTTGCACCTGGGGTGAGCGCTTCGCGTCGATCTCATGCCATTTGCGGCTCGGATCGATGTCCTGCAAGTTCAAATCGATTCCGTTAATACTTTCGGGCACCTGATCGATGTAATGCCGGATGGCATCCTTGTATCGCGCCATGTCCTTTTCATATTTCGCAGGATCCTTCTGTTTTTCCGAGTCCTTGACCTTCATGGTCGGGAAACCGGACGAAGCATCTCCGGCGTTTCTGTCCATGTAAGCCTTGTAGAATTCCGGCACGTTCATCACGTCGTCGGCCTTGATCTTCTTGATGAATTCCTGCCCGGAAAACGTGATGCAGTCATTCCTCTTCATCCAATCCTTGAGCTCTTTCGAAGCGTTCAGTCCCTCGATGAAATCCGAGAGGCTTTCCTTGGGGAATGCGTCGTCTGCTTCCTTCTGAATATCCTCGTAACTCCGGCTGAGCAGAAACACGGGAAAGCCGCGCACGGGTTCTTCGAGCCCGCCGGTCGGCGTCGCGTGAATCACGAATTCAATCGAGCCACTCTGCGCCGCCGCGCCCAGATTGCCGACCGCGAACACCGCTGCAAGCGCACAGGCGATCGCGGGCCATTTCCTCAAGCTTTTCATGCGCGTCATGGTAGCAGAAGGCCGCACGCGAGAGCGAACCAAAGCCGGAAAAACGCGGAGAGAAGTGACGTTTTGGATATGCCCGCGTGGCGAGCTTCGACCGCTAGTAGAGGTGGAAAACAACTTCGATGGTCTGCCGTACAGCCGTGGGTTTGCCGTCAGGACCGAGCGCCGGCTTGAACCGCCAAGTCTTCACAGCGGCCACCGCGTTTTCATCGAGACCGAGCCCCAAGCTCTTCACAACCTTCGCATCGACCACGCGTCCATCTGCGCCGATGACTGCAGAGACCAGCACCGTGCCCTGATATTTCGCTTTGACGGCTTCGTCAGAAAACTGCGCGTTGGGGCAATAGAGGCAAACCGGGGTGCCATAGCCGCCCAAACCCGCAGTCGGGTAACCGCCGCCGGTTCCATTCTCAAAACCATTGCCCAAGCCGCCGCCTTCGCCATTTCCGATGCCGGTTCCCTTGCCGTTGCCCATCGAATCGCCGAGCACGTGCGAGAGCGGATCGCCCCAATTGTTGGCGTTGATGTTAGGAGGCGTCAGCGCCGGATTTCCCAGGATCGTAGGCGTCATCGCGATCTGCGGATGCGCCACCGGGTGCGAGAGGGGAGGCGCTATCTGCTGCGTATCGAATTTCGGCGCGCGGCCGCGGGACGCCGGCGTCAGATCGTGCTGTCCGCCACCACCGCCAGCCTTTTTCTGTGCGGGCGGCATTTTCAGGTAGGGCGAAATGTCGGTGTTGTCGAGCGGCGAATTGTTCGCTTTGGTCGTCGGCGGCGAGAACAGCGCCGGCAGCAGCGGTCCGATGATCAGCGCCAGTACGACCACGTGCGCAGCGATCGAAAGCGCTTGCACGCGCGTGAACTGCTGGTTCTTTGACCAGATCTCCGGCACGCGCTCGCCGGCCGGAACGTTCGGCATCTTCTGCGCCGAGAAAAGATCTTTGAAGTTCTGCCAGAAACCGCTAAACCCGGCGTTCCAGTCCTTGGTTAAACCCGCGTTGGCAGAACCCTTCGGGCCTGGCTTGAAGAATTCACTCAGGTTCTCGCGAACACCCATTCCGAAGCCGGCGTTTGAGAAAACCTCGCCCTTTCCGCCGCGGACCTTGACCGGGCGCTCCACGAGAAAATCGCGAAGGTTTGAAAACAAGACCTTCAGGCGCGATTCCTGTACAGGAGACCGCAGATTTCCAAGAGGAGACTTCGCGTTATTGATCGAATCAGGCATCGCTGTCTATGTGCCGCCTAGTCTACTGGCGGAACTGTATCATATGAGACGGAATTCCACCTCGATTGTCTGCAACACGGCGGCAGGTTTGCCATCAGGCCCTGTCGCCGGGCGAAACCGCCACGTCCTTACAGCCGCCACAGCATTTTCATCCAAGCCAAGACCAAGTCCCTTTACGACGCGTACGTTTGTCGCGCGCCCATCCGGGGTGATCACCGCGGCAACCAGCACAACGCCTTGATATTTCGCCTTTACGGCTTCATCGGAAAACTGCGCGTTCGGACAATACAAGCAGGCCGGGTTTCCGTAGCCGCGCGTCCCGGCCGGAACTCCATCTTTCCCATAACCGTACTTATCGCCGCCGCCCGCGCCATCGCCGTTGCCATCGCCCAAGCCATTTCCGTTGCCTCTGCCCATCGAGTCGCTCAGCAAGTTCGAAAGCGGATTACCCCACATATTTGCTGCGATGTTCGGCGGCGTGATCGATGAATCGCCCAGAAGCGCCGGCGTCACGGCCAACTCTCGATTCACAAGTGGATGGGCCTTGGGAGCCGCAAGCTGCATCTTCTGAAACTGTGGCAGTTGCCCGTGCTGGACGGGGGCATTGTCGTGCTGCCCGCCGCCACCGGTACCGTTTTTCTTCGCAGGTGGTGCCACCAGATTGTATTTGGAGAGATTGATCGCTACCGGAGCCTCGCCCGGTTTGGTCACCGATGGCGCGGCGAACTCCCCCATCATCGGCCCGATAATCAGCGCCAGTGCCACCACGTGAATCGCGACCGAAAGTGACTTCACGCGTGTGAACTGCGGATTCTTCGACCAGATCTCCGGCACGCGCTCGCCATCGGCGGGCAACTTTGGCGCGGAAAACAAATCGCGCAAGTTCTGCCGGAATCCAGCAAATCCCGAATCCCAGCAGGACATCAACCCGATGCCGGCTTTGCCGTGCGGCCCGGTCTTGAAGAACTCTTTCAGATTCTCGCCGACGCCCGCGCCGAATCCGGCGTCGGCAAATACCTCCGCTCCGCCGCCCTGCAGCTGGGCAGGATGTTCCAGCAGAAAATCCCGAAGGTCGGAAGCGAGTGCCGCAATCCGTGACTGCCGTGCGGGCAAACGCAGAATTCCGAGCGAAGAAACGTCACGACTCGACCGATTCACGCGGGAAGTGTTGTAATTTGGCATCAGCTCGACCGCGGCACGGAGACAAAACTACCCTCCGCAGGCCTGTTAGTTAGACGCGATACTTCCGCGAGGGTTGTATGCGTCCCAAGCTGTCATGATTCCTTGATTCATTGTAACATAGCGTTTTGACGCTCATTTTTAGCCGATTCCCCAACAGGAAAGGGTCATAGTCGTCCCCGCAATGTCGAAACCCGGCGATTTCAAGAGCACACTGAACCTTCCGCGCACCGATTTCCCCATGAAGGCCCGGCTGCCCGAACGCGAACCCGAGCAGCTCGCCGCCTGGGAATCGGCTGGTATTTACGGCCGCATCCTTGCGTCGCGCGCGGACGCGCCACTTTTCGTGCTCCATGACGGCCCGCCCTATCCGACCGGCGAAATCCATCTCGGCACGGGCCTGAACAAGGTCCTCAAGGATCTGATCGTCAAATCGAAGACGATGTCCGGCTTCCGTTCGCCTTATGTTCCCGGCTGGGACTGCCACGGCCTTCCCATCGAGACCAAAGTCGAAAAGGAACTCGGAGGCAAGGGCCAGGTTTCCGCTGCTGAATTCCGCGCCAAGTGCCGAGAATTCGCCGCGCGTTACGTCGAAGCCCACAAGCGTGAATTCAAGCGCCTTGGCGTCTTCGGTGACTGGAGCAACCCCTACCTCACGATGGATCCCGGCCAGGAAGCTTCGATCGCCGGCGCCTTCATCGACTTTCTCGAGAAGGGTTACGTCTATCGCGGCCTGAAACCGGTGTACTGGTGCATCTATGACCGTACCGCCCTGGCCGAGGCCGAAGTCGAATACGAAGACCACGTCAGCCCGTCCATCTGGATCAAGTTTCCGTTGGCATCGGCAATTGGTTCCACCGATCTTGAGCCCGGTGACAGTCTCGCAGCGCTTGTCTGGACGACGACCCCGTGGACGCTTCCGGCCAACCGGGCGCTTGCCTTTCATCCCGAGTTTGAATACGTCGTCGCCGAAACGTCGGCCGGCAAACTGATCGTCGCCAGAGAGCGCCTTTCTGCATTCGCGAGGGAACTCAAAATTGAGGTCAACGCCGTTCACGGGCCGTGGACGGGCAGCCAATTCGAAGGCGCGCAGTTTCAGCATCCGTTTCTCGATATGCGCGTTCCCGGTGTCCTCGCCGACTACGTGACTCTGGACGCCGGCAGCGGCATTGTTCACACCGCACCCGGTCACGGTGCCGACGACTTCCGCACGGGCCAAAAATACGGTCTCGAATCTTATGCGCCGCAGGACGACGAAGGCCGATTCGTCGAAGGCCTGCCCGAATACAAGGGCAAAACGGTCTTCGAAGCCAATCCCATCATCGTCGAACTTCTCAAGCGGCGCGGCATGCTCGTCGGCGAACGCAAGCTCGCGCACAGCTATCCGCATTGCTGGCGCTGCCACAATCCGGTTATCTTCCGGGCAACCGAGCAATGGTTCATCCAGATGGACGAGGGCTCATCCACAGTGCCGGCGCCGAGCGCGCCGCCGCTTCGCGACAGCGCGCTTCAGGAAATTGACGCGGTGAAGTGGCATCCGGCTTGGGGTCACGACCGCATGAAGGAAATGGTCGAAGGGCGGCCCGATTGGTGCATCTCGCGCCAGCGGTTCTGGGGGGTTCCGCTGATCGTCTTCTACTGCGAGTCCTGCAACAGACAATTGAAAGACTCGAGCGCGCTTCGCCACGTCCTTCCGTTCTTCGAACGGGAAGGCGCCGACGCCTGGTTCACGCACACCGCCGACCAATTGCTGCCGCCGGGTTACAAATGCTCGTGCGGCGCGTCGAAATGGCGCAAGGAGTCTGACATTCTCGACGTCTGGTTCGATTCCGGTTCGACGCATCTGGCCGTGCTTACGCGCCCCGATCAGCGCTGGCCCGCCGATGTATATCTCGAAGGCCCCGACCAGTTCCGCGGCTGGTTCCAGAGTTCGCTTCTGGTCGGCATCGGAACGCGAGGCGCGGCGCCCTACGAGCAGGTCGTCACGCACGGCTGGACGCTTGACGAAGAAGGCAAGCCCATGTCGAAATCCCTCGGCAACGCGATTTATCCGGCCGAGATCTGTGAAAAATGGGGCGCCGATCTTCTTCGCATCTGGGTTGTCTCGCAGGATTACACCGCGGACATGCGCATCTCCGAAGCGATGATGACGCAGCTTTCCGACGCCTACCGGAAGATTCGCAATACGTTCCGCTTCGCGCTTTCAAATCTTGCGGATTTCGATCCTTCGCTCAATCTGGTCGCTGACGCCGATCTGTGGGAAATCGATGCCTGGATGATTCGCCGCACCGGAGCGCTCCTCGGGCAATGTCGCGACTGGTTTGACAGCTTCGAATTCCATCGCGCCTATCACGCCATCCATGATTTCTGTGCCGTCGATCTGAGCGCGTTCTATTTCGACCTGCTCAAAGATCGGCTGTACACATTCGCTCCGAACAACCGCGGCCGCCGCTCGGCGCAAACCGCCGTTTACCGCATCGCGCACGCTCTGGTCCGTTTGATTGCACCGATCCTGGTTTTCACGGCCGAGGAAGTCTGGAAATTTCTCCCACGCGCGTCGGCCGATCCAGAAAGCGTCCACATGGCGCTGTTTCCCAGTGCCGCTGAACTCGAGCGGGCACTCGACGAACCGCGCGCCAAGAATTGGGATCGTCTGCAAAGCGTCCGTGAGGAAGTTCTCAAAGCGCTCGAACCTCTTCGCGCCGCGAAAACAATCTCGGCGAACCTCGAAGCGCGGGTCACCTTGCCGGCATCGGGTGATCTCGCGTCACTGCTCGAGCGCTACGCGAAATTTCTGCCGGCGCTTTTCATCGTTTCGCAGGTCGAAGTCGAGAAATCTTCAACCAACGGCTCCGGAACGGCAACGGCGGCCACAGAGCTGAAAATTCACGCCGAGAAAGCGCACGGCCAAAAGTGCCCGCGCTGCTGGAATTTCTCGGTTCACGTCGGTGAAAATGCGGACTACCCGACGCTCTGCGAACGTTGCGTCGCCGCCATGGGCGAAATCGATGCGCATGGCGCGCTCGCCGGGAGCGCCAAGCCATGAGATCGGTATTTGCGCAGGTGACGCCATTGTGATGTTCTCTCTCTCCGATCCCCGGAAACGCTGGTACGCCCTCGCCGTCCTCTCTTTCCTGGTCCTGTTCATCGACCAAGCCAGCAAATACGCCGTCGACCGCTTCACATCGCCCGGTTCATCCCGGGTTGCCGTGCCCGGACTTTTAAATCTGGTGCACACCACAAATCCCGGCGTTGCCTTCGGTCTGTTTGCGGATTCTGCAAGCCCCATGCTCGCGCCCGTTCTCATCACTTTTTCGGTCGCTGTGATCGGACTTCTTCTGTGGTTGCTGGCAACGGGACGCGCAGGGGGTTGGCTTGGCGAATGGGGACTTGCGCTGATTCTTGGAGGCGCGGCGGGGAATGTGCTTGACCGTGCCACGCGGCACAGCGTGATCGACTTCATCGACTTCCACATCGCCGCCCATCACTGGTACACGTTCAACCTCGCCGACTCGGCGATCGTGGTCGGTGCAAGCCTGGTCGTCGTGGAACTCCTCCGAGACTGGCGCCCCAGCAGCGAACACGCTTAAACTTTTATGCACCCGGTCCTTTTCCATCTCGGCCAGCTCACAATTTACTCCTATGGCGTTCTGGTCGCGACCGGCGTCATCCTCGGCGTGTGGCTGGCCTCGCGTGACGCTCCGCGCGTCGGGCTTTCGCCGGTGGCCATCTGGAACTTCGGCATCTACGGCATTCTGTTTGCGCTGGTCACCTCAAAGATCTGGCTCATCATGAGCGAGTGGAGTTTTTACTCCGCGAGTCCCCGCGAAGTGTTCAGCCCAGCGACGCTTCAATCCGGCGGCACATTCTACGGCGGGCTCCTTGGCGGCCTTCTCTGGACTCTGCTCTACACTCGATACGAAAAAATGCCTCTGCTTTCGACTCTCGACGTCTGCGCCGCGCCTCTCGCCCTCGGCCACGCAATCGGACGCATCGGGTGCTTTGCGGCCGGCTGCTGCTTTGGCAAACCGACCTCGCTTCCCTGGGGAGTAACGTTCACGAGCGATATTGCCTCACGCATTTCCGGCACGCCGCTTAACACCCCGCTTCATCCCACGCAGCTCTACGAAGCTGCCGCCGAATTTCTGAATTTTCTTTTTCTGTTTTTCGTCGGCCGCCGCTGGCGCTTTCCCGGACAAAGCGTGGGCGCTTATCTTGCGCTTTACGGCGTCGAACGGGGTCTGCTCGAGTTCCTGCGCGACGATCCCGGCCGCACACTGCTTTTCCATGGCGCGGTATCGCTGATGCAAATCGTCAGCCTCGGCATGCTGGCCGCCGGCCTTTTTCTTTGGTCGCGCGGCGTGCGAGACGCCAAGACAGCGCCTGCGTCATAATGTCCCGCTGTGCGCGCTCCTGCCGAACACTCCAATTTTCTCGTTTCCGCCGAAGACGCCGGACAACGCCTCGACCGCTTCTTGACCGCACAGCTTCCCGATCTCAGTCGCAATCGCATTCAATTGCTGATGGACGATGGCCAGGTTCTTGTCGACGGCACTAGAAAAAAGCCCTCTCATCGCGTCACGCTCGGCGAGACGGTCAGCGTCGGCCTTCCGACTCGAACTGCCTCGACGGTTGAACCAGAAGCGATTCGGCTCGAAATCGTCTACCAGGACGCGGAGCTCGCGGTGATCAACAAGCCCGCCGGCCTGGTCGTTCATCCCGGGGCGGGCGCAGAAAAAGGGACCCTGGTTGCAGCCTTGCTGCACCATTTCAAGGGCGGGTCGGGCCTTTCGTCTGTGGGCGGACCGCTGCGCCCCGGCATCGTTCATCGTCTCGATAAAGACACGTCTGGACTGATCGTCGTCGCGCGCACCGACGCTGCGCACGCGACGCTCGCTGCTGATTTCAGCAAGCGTCTGGTCGAAAAAACGTACCTGGCGCTGCTGCACGGACGCCCGCAAGGCAAATCAGGCCGCATTGATCTTCCGATCGCGCGCGACCTCAACCGGCGCTCTCGCATGACGACGCGCCGGCGCGAAGGCCGCGAAGCTCGCACGGATTGGCGCGCGCTTGCGCACCTCGGCAACTTCACGCTGGTCGAAGCGGACCTGCATACCGGTCGCACGCACCAGATTCGCGTCCATTTTTCTGCGCTTGGCTGTCCGGTTGTCGGCGACACGGTCTATGGAGCGCCGCGTGAAGAGCGCGTCGGCAAGCGCCTTCTGCCGCCCCTCGAACGCAACTTCCTTCACGCCGCACGCCTTGCGTTTTCGCATCCTCGCACCGGTGACCGCCTCAAACTTCGTGCTCGGTTGCCGTCCGAGCTCATCGCCTATCTCCGCGTGCTGGCTGAGGCTACCGAAACTCCGGCCACCGCATTTGACGCCGCCCTTGGCCCGTACCTATAATCCAATCCAATGAAATCCCTTCGAATTGTTGCGTTCGCAACCATAGCTCTGTCGCTAGCCGCAGCCGCATTCAGCGCGCAGGATTCTTCGCAGGCGCCGGCGGTCGCGGTTCCACCGCCGCCGGATGCAGGCTCGTCGCAAAAGCCGGGCCAGAAGCCGACTCCGGCGATTCGGGCGACCACATTGTCGGTGCCGCTCGACATCACGGTCACCGACAAGAAGCACAATTTCATCACCGATCTTGAAAAGAACGATTTCAAAGTCCTCGAAAACGGCGCTTTGCAGGACATTCGCGTCTTCTCCCGCGAATCCGATCTGCCTCTTCGCATCGGAATCCTGATCGATACCTCAAACAGCATCCGGCCCCGCCTGCAATTCGAGCAGGACGCCGCGATGGACTTCCTGAGTCGCGTGATCCGTCCTCTCAAAGATCAGGCGTTCCTGATGACGTTCGACAACGAGCCGCAAATCATTCAGGACTACACTGACGACGTCGGTCGACTCGATGACGCGATCCGCGATCAGCGTGCGGGAGGCGGTACGGCCCTCAATGACGCCGTTTTCATGGCCTCGCAAAAACTTGCAACGGCGCCGTTGCCAAGCGGTCAGAACAAGGCCGTGCGCTCGGTCATCGTCGTCATCAGCGACGGCAACGACAATTTAAGCGACCGCGCGCCCAGCGATGCCACCGAGTCAGTGATTCGCGCCGGAGCTGCCGTCTATTGCATCAGCACCAATACCGATTGGATTTCAGAAGACACGCCGGACACGCCGCGGAAATACGAGTTCACAGATGGCGACAAGATTCTTTTGACCCTGAGCGATCAAACCGGAGGTCGTACGTTCTTTCCGTACAAGGTGGAGGATCTCGGGGAATCGTTTATTCAGATCGGCACCGAGCTTCGCAGCCAGTATTTCATCGCCTATTCGCCGACCGCCGACCCTGACGGCAAGTACCGCAAGATCGACGTGCAGGTCGATCGCAAGGGCCTCATCGTCCGCACTCGCAAAGGCTACTACGCGACCGCACCGCCGGCCGCGCCTCCCGGCAACTAGCGTCGCTTCATAAAAGCGCCTTGGTTCGGACGGTTCGTCCGAGGTGAAGGTCTTTCGAGAAAGACTGGATCTGCAATGAATCCGGTCCTGCGCCCAGAGGTTTTCCCGGTGCCGCTGCGTCTTGGTGGCAAATCGAATTAGTGGTTCGGCGCGTAATATCCCTTGCGCGCCAGAATCTTCGTATCCGGTTCGTTCGTTTCCAATTTGATCTTCCGATACGTTCCGTCGTGCGCAGTGTTCGTGGAAGTGTACCCGAGCACGTACTGGGACCTTAATTCTTCGCTGATCTCGTCAAACGCGGTGTCCATCGTCTTCTCGTTGTGGACCCTGAGGACGCGTCCGCCCGTTTCGCGCGCCAACTGCAGCGCGATCCCGGCGCCGTAGCCCTCGGTCGCCATAGGGTCGGAAATGAGAATCACGTGAATCACAGCGTCGGCGCGATCCGCCGCTTCTGTTGCCTGCTCGATACTCATCTTGCTGCCGTTATCTTCTGCATCGGAGAGCACGATGATCGCCTTTCGCCCCGCTTCGCTATTCAACTTCTCTTGGCAAGCCAGGTAGACCGCGTCGAACAGATTCGTGCCGCCCCCGCGTGAAGGTATCGTTCCCGGCGTGCCGCCGATGCCTGAGGCATCCACCTTCACTTCGGCCCTGTGAATCGCTTTTGTCAACACGGCCGGGTCTTCGGTAAAGTCGGCCAGCAGGTCCTCGTCCGTATCGAAGCTGATCACCACCGCTTCATCCTTTTTGCGCATAATCTGGTGCACGAACTCGGATGCGGCTTCCTTTTCGCCGTTCATAATGTTGTACATGCTCCCGCTGGTATCCATCAGGATCGCCAGCGTGATCGGCAGGTCGGACTCTTTCGCAAAATAGGTAATCTTCTGCGGCTGTCCGTCTTCGAAGACTTTGAAGTCGTCCTTGGTCAGGTTGTTGATGATGGCGTTGTGCTTGTCGCGCACGGTCGCAAACACATCGACCAGGCGCGTCTCAACCGACAGCGTCCCGGCCGTCTGGTGCGGCTCCTGGTCCTGGCCATTGCTTGCCTGTCCGCGCGTTGCGCGTGCCGTCAAGACGCTTGCTACGGGAATTCCCACCAGGACCGCGGTCAGAACTGTGACAGCTATCTTTGTCGGTCGCATTGTATAATCTCCCTTTGGGGGCCGTTTTAAGAGTGGTACGATGCGCCCCGCGCCCCAGTGGATGTTCCGCGGTCCCGGCTTGGCGCAACGTGGCAGATCGCGCTTCAAAGCCTCTCTGCCGGATAAGGTGAAACAGGCGATGCGAGCCGCCACGATTCTGGTTTCGATTTCGCTTCTGGCAGCCGCCCTCGCCGCGCAGAACCCGGTCACACCTGCTGGGGTCGCGCCGCAGAACCGGCAGGCTCCCGCTCAAACCCCGCGGCAGCAGCCGCCTGTAATTTCGGCCACCACGCGGCTGGTCATTGTTCCTGTCACCGTAAAGGACTCGCGCGGCCAGCTCGTGGCCGGACTCACACGCGAAGATTTCGCCGTCCTCGACGACAACGTCAAGCGTGACATCGTCAGCTTTTCGGCCGACCCTCGGCCGATTTCGGCCGTCGTGCTTCTCGACAACGATCTCGGCGACAAACAAGCCAAGCAAGTGCAGGCCAGCCTTGAAACAATCTCCGCCGCTTTCGGCGGCGACGCCAACCTCGGCGGGCAGGACGAAGTCGCCCTGGTCACCTACGACCAATTCCCGCGCACCACCCTTGATTTCAGCAAAGACAACGACCAGCTCTACACGCAGCTAAAGCGCCTTCAGCTCGGATCGCACTCGACGTTCGTCTATCCGGATCCGGCCACTTCGGGCCCGACCAATCCGCAGCAAAATCCGACCACACCCACCATCGGCATCCACGGGCCGCCGAAATATCAAAACACGAGTTTTCTCGACGACGCGCTCTACGCCGCCGGCCAGATGCTGAAGGACCGTGGCAACGACCGCCGCAAGATTATCTTCCTCGTTTCCGACGGAAGCAATGCCCGCGACAACAAACATCCCTTCGACGAAACGCTCACGTCGCTTCTGGAAGGCGATGTCTCGGTCTATTCGATTTCAGTCACGCATACGGTTCCTCTCGGCAAATCTCTGGTGCAGCATGGCGCGAGTGAACTCGAGAACTACGCCCAGAAAACGGGCGGTGACACATTCTTCGCGGCCAAGCAGCAGGATCTCGATCACATGTACTCAACGCTCACCGAAGAAGCGCGCAACGAATACACCCTCACGTTCGAACCGGATACGGCCGCTCCCGATCAGGCCGCTCAAGCCAGGGATTACCATGAAATCGAAGTCCGCATCCTCAATCATCCCGGTCTGAACATCCTCACGCGCGACGGCTACTATCTCAGCGCGGTCACCGCCGGCCACTAATCCGCGCGCTCACGCAGAAAATATTTTCAATATTCAGCAACGAATTGCGAAGTCATTCTGCTTGAAATATTTTTCGATCTCCGCGCCTCTGTGCCTGCGCGCGGCCAGAGCGTCTCTGTGGTCAACGAAACTTTTTTCTTCTTGACTATCTCCTTCGCGGCCCGTATTAATGAACGTGTGATGGCGTCGCGCTGCAATCAAGCGCGCACCTTCACGGGAGAAAGTTCCAAAGAAGTTCATGCGCGGAACCGATCCGGCTTCAGCAGTTCGAAGCTTTCGGAATGGAGAACGGGGCGACCGATCACTCGATCGCCCCGTTTTTATTTAGCGCCGCCATGCGGCGCCATTCCCGCGCGGTCTTGTTGTAAAATAATGCTTCAAACATGAGCCTCACTCCACAGGAAGCTCTCGACCTTTTCAACTCCGATGACCTCGTCGGCATCGGCATGGCGGCCAACGAAGTGCGCCGCAAGAAAACCGACCCGCGCGTCGCTACGTACCAGATCGACCGCAACATCAACTACACGAATTTCTGCACCGAATACTGCTCGTTCTGCGCCTTCTATCGCCCGCTCGGCGCGAAAGACGGCTACATTCTTCCGCTCGAAACGATCTATCAGAAAATCGAAGAGATGCTTGAGCTTGGCGGTACGGGCGTTCTTCTGCAAGGCGGCCTGCATCCGGATCTGCGGATCGAGTTTTACGAAAACATGCTGCGCTCCCTCAAAGAGCGCTTTCCGCAGGTTCATCTGCACTGCTTCTCGGCTCCCGAAATTACCTGCATAGCCGAGGTGTCCGGGCTTTCGCTTCGCGAAACAATCGCTCGTCTCCGCGACGCCGGTTTGCAGTCGATTCCCGGCGGCGGCGCCGAAATTCTGGACGACGAAATCCGCGGCCGCATTTCGCGCCTCAAGTGCGCCTCGGACGAATGGGAAGCTACGCATCGCACGGCCCACGCGCTCGGCATGCGCACGACTGCCACCATGATGTTCGGCTGCGGGGAGGAATATCGCCATCGCGTGAATCATCTCGAACGTCTGCGCCGCATTCAGCAAGACACCGGAGGCTTCACCGCCTTCATCCCGTGGATTTTCGCGCCCGAGCACACGCCTCTCGGCAAAAAGGTCCAGGAGACGACTGCGTTCGACTATCTGAAGACTCTGGCCATCAGCCGCCTGTATCTGGACAACATCGACCACATCCAGTCAAGCTGGCTGACTCCCGGCATCAAGATTTGCCAGGTCGGCCTCCAGTTCGGCGCCGATGACGTCGGCAGCATCCTTATCGAAGAAAATGTCGTCTACGCCGCCGGAGTTCGCAATCGCACCAACGAAAACGAACTCCGCCGCATCATCTCCGACGCGGGCTATATGCCCGCCCAGCGCGACACGCTTTATCGATCCTATATCTGGAAGCCGCCGGTCCAATCGCAAGTCGCCGCTTAAAAGCCCAGGGTCATATCCCGTGGTGTCGCTCCAGACCGAATGTGCCGAGCGTCTCGCCCGCGCTTTGGGCAATCCGCCGTCGGGACGTGGATTGAAAAATCGGTTCTGGATCCAAACCGGCATCGCTTCGGCGGGCTTACTTCCCGTGAACTTCCAGCGTAACTTCGGTTCCTTCGTCCAAATCGCAATTTTCGGTCGGCACGAACACGCCGCGCTCGAATCTGGCACGAATTCGCCGCGGCAATTTCGGCTCGAGCGACCGAGCCTTCGCAACTGGGGCGACCGACTCATTACGAATCTCTCCGCGACCACCGGCGGCCTGATCCATCGCCAGATTCGCCAGAGCGTCCGCTTCGCGATTCATTTCGCGCCGCACATGCTCGATCGCGAAATACCCGAGTTGTCGCGACAATTTCGTGGCGCGTTCGTGCAATGGCTTGAGGTCCGCACTCTTCACCTTGTAGCGTCCCTGCATCTGCCGCACCAGCAGTTCCGAATCGCTCCGAATGCGCAGCGCCGTAATTCCATTGGAAGTCGCGTAATCCAGTGCCGCAAGCAGTCCGTAGTACTCGGCCACATTGTTGGTGTCCCGTCCGAAGTGCTTCGCCAGTTCCAACACGATCTTCCCGTTCGGATCGCGCAACACGACGGCATAGGCTGCGGGGCCGGGATTCCCCCGCGAACCACCATCGATATTTGCGACGTAAACTCCGGCGGGGGGCGCGGGCGCTTGCGAATCGGAAAACAGCCGCTGGCCGCCGGGCGGCGGGACTCGCGAAGCCGGACTCATGCGCTCGCTTGGGAAGCCGAAGAGGGCTCGGTGGGGGCATCCGCATCGAGGTAGTAAAGGATTCTTGTGCAGGACTCGCACTGATACATCTTGTCGTTCGCGCCGCGCTGCATCTCCTGAGACACATGCGGCCTCACGCGCATCCCGCACGCGCTGCAGCGGTCGTCGCGCAACTCCGACACCGCGACGCCGCCGTGCTTCCTGGCGATCTTGGTGTAGTGATCCAGAAGGTTTTCGTCGATATCCGCTACAATCGCCGTCCGTTGAGCGCTCAGAGCTTCAAGATCTTTCTCCGCGGCGGCTTTCTCCGATTCAAGTGACGCGCGATCGGCGCGAACCACTCCCTCGACTTCCTTCAGCCGCATATCGGAAGCCTTCACCCGCCGGTCGTACTCCTCAGCGTTCACCATTTGCTCGAGCAAGCGATCCTCGGCCTTGGCAATTTCCGCTTCCGCTAAATCCACTTCATGCTGCAAGGCCTTATAGGCCTCGTTGGTTTTCACCTGCGATGTCTGGTCGCGATATTTGCGCACGCGTTCCTTCCACTGCTCCACGTCGAGCTCGTATTTCTTGCGATCGCGAATCGTGGCCACCTGGGCCGTCTTGCTCTGCTCGAGCTCCGCACGGGCGGCATTGGCGCGCGCGTCGGCGGCGGCAAATTGTTTGGGGAACTCGGCCAGTCGCGAGCGAACGCGGTTTAGCCGGACATCGAGGGACTGCAATTCGACCAATCTTTGGAGGGTTTTCTGCACGGCCGGGTCATTCTAGCACAGGGTCCGGAAACCCAGCAGAAACCCGCCTGCGGGAAAGCCCCGTTTATCCTTCGCTCGACTTGTGGACGCGTCAACGCGAGGGTTGCCCTGCCCAGAGCAGGTGGCAGCTGATGAAAATCCCCCGCAGCCGGGCAAAGCGGGGGATTCCGCTGGTTACTGTACCGACGAAATCTCCATCGTTTGATCGATCGCGAAATTCGTGCATCCGGGAATCGTGGGAGTCGTGCATCGGGCCGTAATCCGAAAACTGTCGGCCGAAGCTTCAGACTCGTAGGCATATCCCTGCCGCCCGGTCTTCTTATAAGCCATCGCACCGCTCGAAACCAGATCGTCGATCGATCCATAGGCATTGTGTTCGGCCTGATAAACGCGCTCGGCCTGACCGATCGAGACCAGGTCGTTCTTCACGCCGATCACATCAATTGTCTGCGTTGGCCCCGCGGGGCCCATTGCCTGCTGTCCGGACGTGAAATAAAACCTGTAGATCAGCAGCCCCAGAACCATCACCACGAGCAATCCCGCAAATCCCTTCATAGCGCACCTCGACGAATTCGCAACTTCTTCGGCGTCCCAGCGAATCAACGGCAATTCGGTCAAAGGACGCAAGCAGACCAGACACACCTATTTTAGGAGATAAGAATGCGAAGATTTGAACGAGCGAGCTTAAACGCTCCGGTTAGTAAACACCGGGGAAAAATCGAGCCGTGCGGGCCGCATAGCGGTCGTACTCGGCGCCGAAGAGCCCGCGCAGATGATTCTCTTCAAGCTCGACCCGCCGCACATTCACCCAGATCCAGCCGATGGCAAGCGCCCAGGCGATCACGCTCGACATGGCCAGGGCGAACGCAATGCTGCTTATGATTAGCCCGGCGTACCGTGGGTGCCGCACGAAATGGTACGGACCGTGATTCATCATTCTCCGGTCGCTCAACCCGCCGCGAAACTGCCGCGAAAGATAAATGTCGGTCCAGATCAGCCACACGGTACCGGCAATACAAAGCGCGAGGCCGGGAATTTGCAGGTAAGGCTCGCGAAGCTGCGGAACCAGATGCCACTGGCCATAGTCAAAAAAGACCAGCACCTCGGCCGCTGCGAATACGTCGATCCAGAAAAACATCAGCTTGTCGAAATTCATACCCGAGGCTTCGAGCATGATCTCGCGGGATTGGAACATCTCGCGGTGAAAAAGCGCGGTCGCGACCGACCAGACCAGCAGCAGCGCGAGCAGCGTCACCGAAAAGACGTCAAGCTGCGACCACGGCGTGGCTGAACGCCACTGGCGCAGTCCGCAAAACGCCGTAACAAACCAAACGGTCGCACAAAGAAAACTCAGCACGAATGATTTGGTCAGAAACGCGGGCCGAGCAATCGGCCGCCGGCTAGCCCGAACTCGTGCGCGCCCGGGGAAAATATTGTCGAGAAAAAATTCGCGAGCCTGCAGGAACGGGTCGTGTTCGTGTGTCATCGCCCGTGACTCTATTGGTGTCCGCATCATCCGTCAATAACAAAGTGCTGGCCGCGGTACCATTCCCGAAACACCGGAGGCGGCCTCAGGTTCATTCCGGAAACGTTTTCAGGGCCTTTACGTCTAAAAGAGGGATTAAGCGAGCAGCGCTTTCCCCGCCCTCGACCGGTTTGAAAGTGGCAGCACCTGAAAGGATGCTGAAACGAAACTCATGGCGATCTTGCCGCAGCGCCCGAGCACGCGCTTGAAGTCGCGCAAATCGGCGGTCATTTTGGGGGTGCTCGCAGCTCTGGCACTACCCGCTGCCGCTCAGAACACTCCGAATCAGGCTGTTCCGGGTGAGGACCGGCCGCCCAGGCTCGACTTTACCAAGCAGTCGCTCGCCAACGGCCTCAAGGTCATTCTTCTTGAAGACCACAGCGTCCCGGTCATCAATCTCCAGATCTGGTATCACGTCGGCTCGAAGGACGAAAAGCCCGGCCGCACCGGCTTCGCGCATCTGTTCGAGCACCTGATGTTCAAGGGCTCGGCGCACGTCGGCCCTGACGAACATTCCCGCATCGTCGAAGCCATGGGCGGCTTTGACAACGCCGAAACCAACGACGACACAACCGACTTCTTCGAGACATTTCCGAGCAACGGCCTTGAAACCGTCCTTTGGCTCGAAGCCGACCGGATGGGCAGCCTTAACGTCGATCAGGCCAATTTCACGTCCGAACGCGAGGTGGTCAAGGAAGAGCGCCGCCTCCGTATCGAAAACGAGCCTTACGGGTATCTTGAAGAAGACCTCCGCGCCGCCGCGTTCACCACCCATCCCTATCACCACACCGCGATGGGCAGCATGGAAGATCTCGACAAAGCCACGCTGGCCGACGTCCGCGATTTTTTCGAGACCTACTACAAACCCAACAACGCGACTCTGGTCATCGTCGGCGATTTCACTTCCGATCAAGCGTTGGCCTGGACTCACAAATATTTCGATGGCATCCCGGCTTCGACGAAACCGATTCCGCGAAACATCCCGCAGGAGCCGCCGCAAACCGAAGAGCACGACGTGAACAAGTCCTACTTGAATACTCCGCTGCCCGCCGTCGTGATCGGATACAAGATGCCCGCGCGCTGTGCGACCGATTCATACCCGCTCGAACTCGCTTCCGACATTCTGGCCGGAGGCGAGAGCAGCCGTCTTTACCAGGAACTTGTCTATAAGCAGCGCATCGCCGTCGAGACCGCCGGCTTCGGAGATTTTTCAGAGGACCCCAATCTTTTCTGGGCTTACGCGATCATGAATCAGGGCCACAATACCGAGGAAGGTGAAAAAGCCATTCTCAATGTGCTCGACGCGATGAAGGCCCAGCCCGTCGAAATCGAAGAGCTCCAGAAAGCCAAGAATCAGGAAATCGCAGGCTTCGTTCTTGGCCGCGACACGGACGAAGATAAGGCCGTCGCCATCGAAAATGCCGCGGTCGTCTGCAAGGATCCCGACCTTGTCAACACCGAGCTTGACCGCTATCTCGGCGTCACGCGGGACGACATCGAGCGCGTCGCCAAAAGCTATTTCGTGCCCAAACAATCGACGGTAATGTTCGTCAGCCCCGCGGCTCCAACCCAGTGAAACCCCGGCGCATAAATTTTCTCGCGGTGCTGTCGCTCGGATGCGCCCTCACGTTCGGGCGCACGGCCATCGCGCAACAGTCTGTGCAACCGCAAACAGCGCGCCCTGCCGACTCTCGGTCGACCGGCGATCCGAACGGCTCGGGCGTCGCTCCACCCGGTGTACAACTTGTCCCCAAGCCCCCTGCGCCCGCTGCGCCAAAACCGTTCCATTTTCCCGACGCCGCCACAAAAACACTTCCCAACGGCCTGCGCATCGTCGTGGTTCATGATGCGTCCGAACCCGCCGTCGCCGTTCATCTGGTGGTCCTTACGGCAGGCACGATCAAGGACGAGCCTGCCATGCCCGGTGTTGCTCAAATGACGGCCAATATGCTCACACAGGGCACCCTAAAACGTTCCGCGCAACAAATCGCCGAGACCATCGATTTCGTGGGTGGCACGCTTTCGGCCGAGGCAGGCGACGACTCAACTGACGTCACTCTGACGGTCGTTAGAAAAGATCTCGCCACCGGGCTTGACCTGATGTCGGATGTCGTTCTTCATCCATCTTTCAAAGCCGACGAGCTCGACCGCCGGCGCGAACAGCTTCTGTCGAACTTCGAAGTCGAGTATTCCGATCCCGACTATCTGGCTACGGCCGTCGCCAACCGGGTCCTTTATAACGCCTCTCCCTACGGCCTTCCCGCCGAAGGCACGCCCGAGTCAGTCAAAAAAATGGATCGCGACTCGCTCGCCAAGTTCCACGACGCAAATTACGGGCCCAATCAATCTCTTCTCGCCTTCGCTGGAGACATCACGCCGGACCAAGCCTTCGCCGCTGCCGAGAAATTTTTTGGCGCCTGGCCCAAATCCTCGGCCTCCGACGCCGCTCCGGCCGCGGCTGCGCCGCTCTCGGGCTTGCATTTTTGGCTGATCGACAAGCCCGACGCCGTGCAAACGCAGATTCGCGTGGGCAAACTCGGCATTCGCCGCGCGGATCCCGATTTTCTTCCGCTCGTCGTCACCAATCGCATTTTCGGCGGCGGCTACAACAGCCGCCTCAACACCGAAGTCCGGATCAAAAAGGGGCTCACCTACGGCGCCGACTCATCCTTCAATCCGCACCGTTACGCCGGATCTTTCACCGTTGATACCTATACACGCACCGAACAAACCGTCGAAGCCATCAAACTGGTGATGGATCTTCTCGCGAAAATGTCCTCGGGCGATGTGACACCCGAGGAAATGGATTTCGCCCGCGAGTATCTGGCCGGCGTCTATCCGATCCAGTCGGAAACCGCCGAGCAGGTCGCGAGCCGCGTTCTCACCGTCGCCGCCTACGGTCTTGCGGCCGATTACAACAGCACCTATCCGGACAAGATCCGAGCCATCACCGCCGATCAAGTGAGATCGATGTCGGCGAAATACTTCGCGCCAGAGAACGCCGACATCGTTCTCGCCGGAAACATCTCCGCCTTCGGCGACGCACTCAAAAAGGAATTTCCATCGGCGAAATTTGACCAGGTCCCTGCCGACGACATCGATCTGCTCGCGCCCGATCTGCACAGGCGCAAAGCTGTCGTCGCCGCTGCCACGCCCGAATCGCTCGCCGCGGGCAAGCAGCTTCTCGACGCAGCCGTTCAGGCTGCCGGCGGCGACGCGCTCAAACTCGTCATCGGCCTCGCAATGACCGAGGAAGAAAAGATCCTCGACTCACAAGGCGAAATGCCGCGCAATGTCAGCTGGTCGGTCTCCTACCCGAATCGCTGTCGTGCCGAAGTGCAGTCGGACGGCATGACCATCCTGCAAGTCTCAGACGGAAAATCCGCGTGGGTTGAATGGCAGTCCGGGTCGCACGACGCCACGCAAATGATGGGAGAATTCCAGCGCGGCATCGCACTGTTCGGAGGAGGCTGGGGACTCTATCAGCAGGTGCTCGCAGGCCGCATCAAGGCGCAGGCCATCGGCGAGGAAGAAATTGACGGCAAGAAATTTCCCGGGGTTTACGCCGAAACCGTCTTTGGCAACGTCCGTCTCTACTTCGATCCGCAAACGCATCTGCTGGCCGTCGCGCGTTACGAGTCGGCCACTTCAAAAGGCGCCGTCGATAGCGAACAACGCTGGTCCGACTATCGCGCAATCGACGGTCGCCAATTCGCCTTCACCACCACCGTCTACCGCGACGGCGAAAAATACATGCAATCCACCGTGCGCGATCTGAAACTCAACCCCTCGTTGCCGGACGCTCTGTTCTCGGCCCCATCGCCAAAGTAACTTTCCAAACAGACTAGAGCGCGCCTGATCCCGACTCCGGCCCTGGGCGGAACACTTCGCCAAATGCACAGTCACGATCGGACAGAAGCTCTGCCCAGGCCCTTTTTTGGCGAGCCGCTAACCACTCCGGTCCGGGCAAGTCTAATCGCGATGAAGCGCATGCGGCCCTCACTTCACCCAAAGCACCACTTTCCCAATGTTCTTCCGGTCGTGGATGAACTGATGCGCCATGGCGGCTTCGAGCAAGGGGAATTTTTTCCCGATGATGGGCTTGATCTTCCCGGCGCTGTACATCTGGAAAATCTCCGCCATCTGTGCGCGCATCAGCTGCGGACGCGCTTGCAAACCGGACAAATTCACACCGATCACCGAGACGTTCTTGCCCATCAGTCGCAACGGATGAAACCGCGGCGTCTCAAGCAACGCCTTGGCGCCGCCAAACAGGCTCCGTTTTCTGTTTCCGCTGGCAATTGTCGAAAATCCGTAGATGACCAGCCGCCCGGTCGATCCGAGGCACTCGAAGCTCTTGGCGAACGACTTTCCTCCGATCGGATCCATCGCCATCTCGACGCCGTCCGGCGCATATTTCCTCACCACGTCGACGAAATCGTCCCGGTCGTAATCAATCGCGTGGTCGACGCCCAGTTTGCGGAGCGTCTCCTGTTTTGTCGGACCGGCGACCCCAAAAATCTTGAGACCGCGTGCTTTTGCCAGCTGAACCGCCGCGATGCCGACACCGCCCGCCGCGGCGTGAATCAGCAGGCGATCGCCGGGCAGCATATTGCCCATCGTGAAGAGCGAATGGTAAGCGGTCAGGTAGTTCACCGGGATGGCCGCCGCGTCGTCAAACGGCATGCCGGCGGGCAACCGAAATGCCATGCCCGCCGGCACAGTCACCCATTCAGCGTAGGCGCCAAAGCGCGTCAGCGCCGCAACGGCATCGCCCGGGCGCAGCGCATCGCCTTCGCCTGCCCTTCCCCCGTCGGCCACCTTTTCGACGACCCCGGCAACTTCAAGTCCGGGCACAAAAGGAGGCTTGGGAGCGCTCGGATAGGCCCCGATCCGCTGCAAAATGTCCGCGAAATTCACTCCGATGGTCTTGACTCGGATAAGCACTTCGCCCGGTTTGGGCTGAGGATCTGGCAGATCCTGCACCGCAAAAACGTCGGGCGCACCATACCGCCGAATCACCGCCGCTCGCATCTAAGTCTCCTTTGGTCTTTATCAGTAAGGAGCGGACGCTGGGTTCGCCGCAGCTTTTCCATTGGGAAATTATCCTATACTACCTTACACTGTAGGACCTTGTGCCTCGATGAAAATTCAAACTAGACGTGGGAAAGCCTTTATAGGCGCAGCCGTCATTGCCGCTGGCTGCGCATTTTTTGCATCGGCCCAGGCCGCCGAATCTCCCGATCCGCCGGTCATCAGCGCGATGCAGCAAGAGCTCAGCCGCTCGATGGATACACTGTCGAGCGCTGATCCACCCGCTTACTTCATCAGCTACACCGTCGCCGACGACAGCCAGACCGAAGTTTCCGGCTCCAACGGCGCGCTGGTCGAAAGCACCAACGAACGCAACCGCTACCTCGAAGTGCAAACGCGCGTCGGCAGCTATCAGCTGGACGATACGCACAAGGTCAACGGCGCGCGCGACGATGGCACGAGCGGCGCTGCCGGCGTCTCTCTTGATGACGATATCCCGGTTCTGCGGCGCGAAATGTGGCGCCAGACCGATCGACAGTATCGCGACTCTGCCGAAGCCTTGATCCGCGTGAAGACCAGCCAGCAAGTTCAGGTACAGACCGCCGAAGGCAGCGCACCGGATTTCTCTCACGAACAGTCGCACGTCTCGATCACAGCGCCGGTTTCGATTCACGTTGATCGCAAGCCCTGGGAAGACCGCGTGCGCCATTACACGGCCGAATTCAGCAAATCGCCGGTCGTTCTGAACTCGCTCGCCACGTTCACCGCGCTCGCGCACAACCAGTATCAGGTAAATACCGAGGGCACGAAACTCGCGTTCGGTGAAGTTCACTATCGCCTCGAGCTTTATCTTCAATCCAAAGCTCCCGATGGCATGGATATCGAACGCTACGCAAACTTCGACTGGCTCGATCCGAAGAGCGCGCCGGACGAAAAGACGGT
>DATMLZ010000024.1:0-2301 GCA_035569955.1 Candidatus Acidiferrum sp. | reverse complement strand
TCCCGAAACCCCGCTCTCGCGGCCGGAAGTCCCCTGATGTCGGACGGCTACTTCCGTTCCATGATGATTCTTTCCACGCTTATGCTCGTGGCGGTGCTCACCGTTTTGCTTTGGCAGCGGTCGCGGTTTCTCCAACAGGCCGCAGCCGCAGCGGCCGATAGAATCTAAAGTCACAATCTTTTGTGCAGCCTTTGCGGCCTCCTCCGAACGCCTTTTCCGAAACGACACATTTGCACCTAGCAGTCTCTCTGCCAGCCGCACGTGGATTGGTATGGTATTCTCTTGATGTCGGGTTCGGGGGGACGGCTAGAGCATCCAACCTGCTTATCGCGCCGCCCATCTAACAATTTAAGCCACACTCCCTTGGGAAATTTGCTGGGGAGTTTAGTCACAGCGGAGCCTTGGTCACTATGTCAACTTTGATTGAAACGCCGGCGGTAACCCACAAGCGCGAAGTGATCGATCGCGCGGTGATTCGCTTTGCCGGTGACTCCGGCGACGGCATGCAGATTACCGGAAGCCAGTTCACCAATACCGTCGCGCTCTACGGCAACGACATCGCCACGTTTCCGGATTTCCCTGCGGAGATTCGCGCTCCCGCGGGCACGCTGCCCGGCGTCAGCGGCTACCAGCTGCACTTTTCTTCAAGCGACGTCTATACGCCTGGCGACAGCGTCGATGTTCTGATCGCCATGAATCCGGCGGCGCTGAAGATGAACATTGCGGACCTCAAGGCCAACGGGATACTGATCGTCAATTCCGATGCCTTCACGGAAAACGATCTGCGCAAAGCGCAGTCGAAGACGAATCCGCTCGAAGACCATTCGCTCGACAAGTACCGGCTGTTTTCGGTCGAGCTGGAGCGGCTAACAAAAGTAGCTCTCGAACATCTTGGTATCGACGCTAAGTCCATCAGCCGGTGCAAAAACTTTTTTGCGCTGGGCATGTGCTACTGGCTCTACAACCGGTCGATGGAACCGACGGTTCGCTGGATTGACGCCAAATTTAAGAACAAGCCGCTGCTCGTTGAAGCCAACAAGCTGGCGATGAAGGCCGGCTATTCATATTGCGAAGCTACCGAAGCGTTCCAGATCAGTTACGAAATTCCACCGGCGCAGCTTGCTCCGGGTTTTTACCGCAACCTGAGCGGAAACCAGGCGCTCGCGCTGGGCTTTGTCACCGCGTCGCAGAAATCGGGTTTGCCTCTGTTCCAGGGCAGCTATCCCATTACCCCTGCTTCGGACATTCTTCATGAGCTTTCGCAATATAAAGATTTCGGCGTCATGACCTTCCAGGCGGAAGACGAAATCGCTGCTATCACAAGCGCGATTGGCGCAGCGTACGCAGGCGCTCTGGCCATCACAACGACTTCCGGCCCGGGTATGGCGTTGAAGACGGAAGCGCTCGGTCTCGCGGTCGCCGTCGAGATTCCGCTGGTCATTTGCGATATTCAACGCGGCGGACCTTCTACTGGATTACCGACGAAGACCGAACAAGCAGATCTCTTACAAGCTCTTTTCGGACGAAATTCCGAAGCGCCAATTCCCATCATCGCTGCTGCCACGCCGAGCGATTGTTTCTGGGCCGCGCTCGAAGCCAGCCGCATCGCCGTTAAATACATGATCCCCGTAATCATTCTTTCGGACGGCTATCTTGCCAACGGCGCCGAGCCGTGGAAGATTCCGAACGTCGATGACATTCCGGCATTCCCTGTGAAGTTTGCGACAGAAGCCAACGGTCCGAACGGCTATTTGCCTTACAAGCGCGATCCGCAAACGCTCGCGCGTCCGTGGGCCGTTCCCGGCACGCCTGGGCTTGAGCACCGCGTCGGCGGACTCGAGAAGCAGGACGTCACCGGCAACATAAACTACGAGCCGCTCAATCACGAAAACATGGTGCGCATCCGCGCAGCGAAAGTTGCGGGCATCGTGCAGGAGATTCCGGATATCGTCCCTGCCGGCGATGCCGAAGGCGATCTTCTGATTGTCGCGTGGGGTTCCACGCACGGCGCCATCACCGCCGCGTTGAAAGCACAGCGCGAGCACGGCCGCAAGATTGGGCACGTTCACTTGCGCTATCTCAATCCTCTGCCAGCAAACCTCGGCGAAGTGCTGCAGCGCTACAAAACGGTTCTGGTGCCGGAGCTGAATATGGGCCAGCTTCTTTGGGTACTGCGCGCCAAATATCTGGTCGATGCCATCGGCCTCAACAAAATTCAGGGCCGGCCCTTCAAGCAAGTCGAGATCGAGCAAAAGATTGAAGAGATTCTTGGAGAGAACTCCCGATGAGCACCGCTACGCT
>DATMLZ010000023.1:0-2700 GCA_035569955.1 Candidatus Acidiferrum sp. | reverse complement strand
ATCACATCTGGGTGATGAATCGTCCCCGCGACGTCAATCCCGACGAGACCGGCGCCGCCTCCACCCCTGCGCGAACCGACTGCTGCGTCGCCGCACCGGCGGTTCTCGAATTCGATACCGAAGGCAATTTGCTCCAGAGCTGGGGAGGGCCGGGCTACGTTCCCGGCTGGCCCGCGGAAGGTAATCCGCGGCCGGGAGCCGGAGCCGAACATGGCATCTTGGTAGACCGCGAAGGCAACGTTTGGATTTCCGGCAGCGCGCGCGGCGACACCATCATGAAATTTTCGGGCGATGGAAAGCTTCTCTGGGAGTTCGGCCATCGCGGACCGCGTCCCAAACCAGGTGAAGCCGCGGGCCCTGCAAAGCAAAATAACCAGGACACGGACATATTCCCCACCGGCATATTCTTTTTCGACCTCGACGAAGACGCCAAAGAAATCTACATCGTCGATGCCAAGCGCGTTCTCGTATACGACTACGAAGGCAAATTCAAGCGCGGCTGGGGCGGCCACGGCATCTCGTTGAGCGAGATCGATAACGATCCCACCCCGCCCTATGACTGGAAGGCAGCAGGACCGCCCGACCAGAAGCAGTTCGCGCCCGCGCTTCACTGCGTGCACTTTTCGACCGATGGGCTTGTCTACGTCTGCGAACGCGGCAGCAATCGCATTCAGGTTTTCACCAAGGAAGGCAAATTTGTCAGCAGCTTTTTCGTCCATCCTTCCACGCCATCGCGCGGGCCGGAGTGCGGCGGTCCGGGCAGCACAATGTTCGGCATGTGCGGCACCACCTACAATCTGACGTTTTCGCATGACGCCGATGAGAAATTTGTAATGATCGCCGACGGGACCAACGACAAAGTCTGGATCCACAACCGCAAAACCGGCGATCTTGCCGGCTCGATCGGAGACAATGGCCGCATGGCCGGCTATTTCCACTGGATTGACGCCATCGCCATCGACTCCCACGGAAACCTCTACACGGGCGAAGTCGACAGCGGAAAACGAGTGCAGAAATTTGTTCTGATGAACGGAGACAAAGCGAAGCGCTCACGTCCCCACGAGTAGGCTTAAGTTGTCATTCTGAGCGCAGCGTCCCGACGTTTGTTTCTTCAGGAAATCGGTCGTTTACGATTTCCGGTCGGGACGAGCAGTCGAAGAATCTCTCCGGAAAGAAGGCATTTATGAAACGTGAACTCAGACCCGCAGCGCCGGCTGTGCATCAACACCAATCTGATCGCGCCATTTCGCGCCGCGACTTACTCCGCTCGGCTGCGGTCCTAAGCGCCGGGGCAATTCTTCCAACGATCGCCTCCACGACCGGCTCGGCTGCGCAAGTTGGGTCCTCCGGTTCCGCCTCCAAAGGCGGCCGCATCGATATCCATAGCCATATGACGCCTCCGCTTTTGCTCCAAACGGTCGGCGCCGAAGCGCTCGGCGGATTCGCGAAGTGGACGCCCGAGCAGGCGCTCGCAGCCATGGACCAATCGGGCGTAAGCACCGGGATACTTTCCGTTCCGCCGCATTACGATCCTATGACCGTCGACCGCATCGCCCGCGGCTGCAACGAATGGGCCGCTCGTTTGGCCGCGGATCATCCGGGCAGGTTCGGAGTCTTCGCTTTCCTGCCACTGCCGCATATCGATATCACTCTCCGCGAAATCGCATACGCTTACGACACGCTCAAGGTTGACGGCGTCGGCATGTATACAAATTATGGCGACAAGTGGCTTGGCGACGCGTACTTCAATCCCGTTTTCGAAGAACTCGAACGCCGCAAGGCCATTGTCTTCACTCACCCCATCACCGCGGATTGCTGCAAGGACTTGATCAAGGGCATCGGCGATGGCGCCATCGAATGGCAGACCGATACTACTCGCGCGATTGCGCAAATGATTTTTGGCGGAGCTCAGGAACGCTATCCGAATGTGCGCATGGTTTGGTCCCACGGCGGCGGGACGATGCCTTATCTGATCGAACGCTTCACCGGCATGGCGAAATCGCCACGGCTTGCGTCGAAGTTTCCGGGAGGATTTGAGGCTGCAGCCGGCAAGTTCTATTACGACACCGCGCAGGTCGCCAATCCACCGGCGATGTCCGCGCTCATCAAGGTTGTCCCCCTGTCGCAAATCCTGTTCGGTACGGATTACCCGGCGCGCAGCTTCGCCGATCACGTCAAAGGGCTGAAGGAATGCGGCCTGTTCGGCGCCAAAGAACTGCAGCAGATCGACCGCGAAAACGCGCTCGCTCTGCTCCCCCGCTTCAAAACCTAAATCGTCGAGACAGTTACGCTTCCAGCAAGATAGGGTCGCCGGCCCGCACTTCGCCGGGCGTGAGGACCGTCGCATAGATACCCGCGCTCTGCCCGTGCTTCTGAACGACGCATTTCAGAATTTCTGGACTCGACTCGCCGGTTGCCGGGTCGAGACTAATCATCACGCAACGCTGATCGACTTCAGTGATGGCGATTCGCGCTTCGCTTCCGATTCGCAGAGTTTTGCCCACCCACTGCAGCTCGTCGAAAGGCCTGTCGTCCTTCAGATCAACCAGCAGATTGGGACGAAAGCGCCACGAATTTTCCTTTGTTCCGCTTTCTTCCGCGATGCGCGCAACCGTTTGCCGGCTGATGAGCGAGACAGGCGCGACATCGTACGATCCGCGGTAGTCACGCAGCAAAAAGAGCGACTTTCCCGATCTCGTC
>DATMLZ010000022.1:0-39779 GCA_035569955.1 Candidatus Acidiferrum sp. | reverse complement strand
GATGCGAGGCGGCCGCTCAGCTTCCCGAGATCGAGCGTACGGCCGTGCTCGTGAATCTGCACTGAGTCTCGACCGCACATGGTAATTTGCGGTTGGGCGTCGCCTTCAAGATACGTAAATTGGCGGCGAGCGCAGGCGCGGCAATCGGCCTTGCGCGCGATCCGGATCGATTGAAACTTCCCGCTCCAGACATCGCAGCAGACCAGGCGGCCGCCCAGCGCCTCAGGTTTGCCCGCCAGGATTTTCAGCGCCTCTGCTGCTTGGATCGAGGCGACCAGACTTGCCGCCGCATTCAGGATGCCCGCCGTGTCGCATGTCGCCTCTGCACTGATCGTGGTCGCGTGATCGCTAGCCTCGAGCAGACAGGCGAGGCAAGGCGTTTGGTCCGGGCGAATCGTCAAGGTAACGCCGTAGCTGCCGACCGCCGCGCCGTAAATCCAGGGAACGCCGAGTGCAATCGCGGCGTCATTTATCAAGAGGCGGGTTTCGAAATTGTCCGTACCGTCAAGAATTACCTGGTGGCCGGACAGCAGATCCCGCGCATTTTCAGGAGTCAGGTCCGCGACGATAGCTTCGATTGCCGGGCCCGAATTTGCGAGGCGCAAGCGGCGTTCGGCCGCTACGGCTTTGGGGAGAGATTCGCACGCGTCGCTTTCCTCAAACAGCGTCTGGCGCTGGAGATTTGACGGCTCGACGAAATCACGGTCGATGATGCGGAGCCGTCCCACACCGGCCCGCACAAGCAGGCTTGCAAGCACAGTTCCCAAGGCGCCGCAGCCAACCAGCACGGCGCTCGACTCGAGCAGACGCTGCTGGCCTTGCTCGCCGATGCCGGCGAAAAGGATCTGGCGCGAATAGCGCTCCTGCTCCTCGCGGTTCATTCTTTTGCCCTCAGCGGAGACGGTTGCCACTTACTCATCACGCAAAGCGACCAATGGATCGACGCGCGTAGCACGCCGCGCCGGCAAAAAACATGCCGCGGCGCCTATCATGACCACGACAGCGATGACGGCAGAGAACGTCAAGGGGTCTCCCGCTGAAACACCCCACAATTCGCTCGAAAGCAGACGTGTTGCCGCAAAACCAGCCGCAACGCCGATCGCGATCCCCGCAATCACCAGAATCAGCCCCCTGCCGAGCACCATTCGCAAGATGTCCGAACGCTGCGCCCCGAGCGCCATGCGAATGCCGATGTCATGGGTTTGGAGCGACACCGCGTAGGCCATCACGCTGAAAACGCCGATGGCGGCGAGCAACAAACCGATTCCGGCGAACGCACCGATCGAAACCAAACCAAACTCCGGCTGCGCATACGAGTAACGCTGCAAGAAGCCGTTGAGCGTTCCCGCCTGGCTGATCGCCACATTGCGGTCCACAGCCCATATTTCCGCGCGGACAGTTTGCAGCACCGAAAGCGGTTCGACCGCTGTCCTTACAAGTATCGCGCGATTCGCATATGCGGTGATGGTATAGGGAACGTAAGCCTGCGGCATCGGCGGGTCCCGCAAGCCCTGGTTCTTGATGTCGGGAACGACGCCGACGATTTCGAAATACGCGTCATGCGGCGTTTGCGCGATCGTGTCAAACACATTGAACTTGAACTTCTGTCCGAGCGGATCGTCGCCCGCGAAATAGTTCCGCGCAAAGGTCTGGTTCACGACGGCAACGAACCTTCCCGAATCGACGTCGTCTTGCGACAGAAGCCTGCCCCGCAAAACAGAAATCTGAAGAGTTTTGAAGTAGTCCTCGCTGCACACGTCAAACAGCGTATTCCACGCTTCCGAGTGCGTCTTTCCCGGCACCGTCACTTCGCTTCTTCCCGCGTTGTAAGGTGGCAAAGAGATGGTTTCGGCGGCCGAAACCACGCCTGGAAGTGCGCTTATGCGTGCGAGCGCTTGCTGAAAGAAAGCCTTTCTCGCCGGCACCGTCGTGTAACTTGCCTTCGGAAACGTGATCGCGGCTGCCAGGACATTGGACGGGTCAAAACCCAGGCGCACGTGTGTGATTGCGTAAAGCGTGCGCATCATCAGGCCTGCGCCGGCCAACAGCACGATGGAGAGAGCGACCTCCAGGACTACGAGGCCGGCGCGAAGTCTCCCGTGCCGGAAACCGCCGCCCGTGCCCTTGCCGCTGCCGGCGAGGCGCACATTCAAGTTGGTGCGCATCGAATGGATCGCCGGCGCCAACCCACAGCCGAGAATCGTGAGCACTGTAGTGGCAAGAGCGAACAGCAAAACCGCCGGGTTCAATTCGATGGCGGCCTCGCCCGGCAGAATGGGAGGAATCGTCGCGGCGACCAACCGGATGCCGGCGTACGCAAACAGGCAACCGAGCGCTCCGCCCGCCGCTGCCAAGACGAAGCTCTCGACAAGCAGCTGCCGCACCAGACGTCCCTGGCTTGCGCCCAAGGACGCGCGGACAGCAATCTCCTTTTCGCGCACGGTCGCACGCGCAAGCAGCAGGTTCGCTACGTTGCTGCACGCAATCAGCAGCAACATTCCGACCGAAGCCAGTAGCACGTACAAAATGTGCTTCGAATCACCTACGACGTCGCTTGCAAGCGAATCGGTCCACACCGTGAAACGCTTTGGATAGTCCTTGGGATATACGGCTGCGAGGCGCCGCGCGATCACATCCATGTCCGCTCGAACAGCCTCGAGCGTCACGCCCGGCTTGCGGCGTTCCTCAGCGACCAAATAGCGCGCCCGGCCGTATTCGTCGGTGGCATCGGCGGCGTCTCGATTTAAGCCGAGCGGAAAATAGACCGCAGCTCCGAAATAGCGGAATCGCGGCGGCATCACGCCGACCAGAGTTCTCGCTACGCCGTTCAGCAGCAGTGTGGTCCCCAGGACTTTGGGGTCGCCGCCGAACTGCTCCTTCCAGCAGGAATAACTCAACGCCAAGACGGGCGACGCGCCCGGTTTGCCGTCTTGATCGGTGATCCATCGGCCGAGTAGAGGTTTCACGCCAAGAAAGGGGAACGTATTGGTGGTGATAAAGGCGCCCTGCATCTGTTGCGCGCCGCCGGCGGTCTCAAACAGGACGTTGAGCGGGCTGGTTCCCACCATGTCCGTGAAGACATGATTCTGGTCGCGGTAGTCAAGAAACTCCTGAAACGAAAATGAACCACGGCCACGATTGCCTGCGCGGGCCACGTCATGAATCTGAAAGATGGAAATTCCGCTGGCATCCTTATAGGGAAATGGATTCAGCAGGCCGTCGTAGATAACACTAAAGACTACGGTTGAAGCGCCGATCCCCAGCGCCAGGGCAAAGATGGCCAGCAGGGCAAAGCGTCGGTCCTTCAGCAGGCTCCGGACGCTGTAGCGGAGATCCTGCCAACACTGTTCGATCCAGTTTGCTCCGCCCGTCATCCCCAGGTCCTCGGTCTCTGGTACGCCGGGTCCCATTATAGGCCCGGACCGCGGGGCTGACGAAAAGGCGAAATCTCAAAATGCGCCTAATATCGCCGGGCAGGCAACTTCGCTATGCTAACCTTCTCTCCTATATTTGGGCGAATTTAGCGCGATGAACGTGGAGAAAATGGGATGCACAGAGGTGGCGAAGCGCGCCGCAATTGCGTCGCGAAAGCTTGCATTTGCAGCGTTTTCGCTTTTTTTTGTGTGTGCCCATGCCTCCGCGCAGAGCTCAAATTTTGAAGGCCGCCGCGTCGCCGAGATTCGATTGATGCAAGATACTGGCTTCCCCGCCCAGCAAAAGCTGCCTGAGCTTGCGCTCAAGGTGGGCGAGCCATTTCACTTTGCCGATGAGCGCGAAAGCTTGCGCATCCTTTACGCAACCGGCGACTACGCGAATATTCGCGTCGCCGCCGCGACCGAGGCGGACGGGCTGCGTGTCGATTTCATCGTTGTTCCCGACTACTACAACAACGTGGTTCGCATTGACGGGCTCAAAGAGCCCCCCGCCGAGCCTGCCGCACAAGCCGCTATCCGTCTCAATCTTGGCGAACCGTTTCGGGAAAGCCAGTTGAAGGAAGGGATCGCACGGCTCGGTACCGTACTCGCCGATGAAGGCCTTTTCAATGCGAAAGTGACCTACGATCTGGCGCCGCATCCCGATACGCGGCAGATGGATGTGGACGTCCATGTGGCCTCCGGCGCACGGGCGCGGATCGGCGCGATCACGGTAAAAAATCAGACGCGCTATTCCGATGCCGAAATCCTGCGCCACGCGAAAATCGCCAACAAGAACGGAAAGACCGAACTGACCACCGCCCGACTGACCCACAGCCGCGACAAACTGCGGTCGTTTCTGGTCGATCAGGGCTATCTCGGCGCTTCCGCGCTGATCACGCCCGAAACGTACGATCCGGCCACGAACAAAATTCCGCTGGAACTTGACGTGACCGCCGGGTCACGAATTCAAGTCGTCGTAAACGGCGCGAAGCTCAGCAAGTCCAACCGGAAGAAACTGTTGCCGATTTACGCGGAGGGCGCCGTCGACGAGGACTTGCTGCAGGAAGGCCGCCGGAACGTTCGCGATTATTTCCAGCGCGAAGGATATTTCGACGCGGATGTGCAAGTGAGCTCGCACCAGGACGATTCGAAGGGCGAGCAATCGATCCAATACGACGTGACACGCGGCGACCGCTACAAACTCGTCGGCATTTCGATCGAGGGCAATCATTATTTCAGTCGCGGCCTGATCGCCGCGCGGCTGCAGTTGCAGACGGCTTCGTTTGCCGCGTACGGCCGCTACAGCCAAACTTTGATGCGGCAGGATGCGGACGCGATCCGCAACTTGTACCTCACGAACGGGTTTTTACAAGCACAGGTCACCCCCAACGTGGACGACAAGAAGGGCGGCAAGAAAAACGACCTTTTCGTCTCCTTCCATATCGTGGAAGGGACACAGACTCGCATTTCGAGCCTGCAAATTGTCGGGAACCAAGCCGTGAAGACAGAAGAGCTGCTCGCTGTCATCGGTTCGACCGAAGGTCAGCCCTATTCAGAAACGGGCGTTGCGAGCGACCGCAACAACGTGCTCGCCTACTATTACAACGACGGCTTTCCCGAGGCGACATTTCAGGAGCAGGTGTTGAACTCGCCCGGCTCGGACAAAGTCGGGCTGATCTACCACATCACCGAAGGCCCGCGAATCGAAGTCGACAAAGTGCTGCTCACGGGTTACCAGTACACGCGGCCGGGAATCATCTCGCGCCAGGTGGAAGTGAAGGAGGGCGGGCCGCTGCGGCAGGGCGATGTGGTCGACAGCGAACGCCAGCTTTACAACCTGGGCATTTTCAACCGCGTGCAGATCGCACCGCAAAATCCGGCCGGAACCGATCCGAACAAGACCGTTGTGACCGACGTGCGGGAGGGGAATCGCTACACCATCGGCTACGGCGGCGGTTTCGAAGTGCAGCGTATCGCCGGAGGCGCTGCAAATCCAAGCGGCACAACTCTCGGCGCAAGCCCGCGCGGAATTTTTGAGATCGCGCGCGCGAATATGTTTGGCCGCGCGCAGACGCTTTCTTTCACCGGCCGGGCCAGCACGCTCGAATACCGCGCCACGCTGAATTACAGCGCGCAGAATTTTCTGACGTACCGCAGTTTGAGCGCACAACTCACCGCCTACGCGGACAAGAGCCAGGACATCGATACGTTTACGTCGACGCGCTTTCAGGGATCTGCGGAACTGGTTGAAAAGGTGAATCCGTCAAGCTCGATGGTTTACCAATATTTTTATCGCCGCGTCAAAGCTTCGGATCTGAGCAGCACGATCAACCCGGAACAGATTCCGCTGCTGAGCCAACCGACTCTGGTTTCCGGTTTTGATCTAACCTACGCTCGCGACCATCGGGACAATCCGGCCGACGCAACCAAGGGAAGTTTCAACACGGCTGATCTAGAGCAAGCAATCCGCGCGCTCGGGTCGAGCGCCGATTTCTTTCGCTTTTCGTTTCAAAACTCCACGTTTTATCCCTTTGGCAGGGCGTTCGTTTTTGCACGGTCGATGAGATTCGGCTTCGAGGAGCCGCTGGGTCGCACGGTCGCGCCGGACGATCCCAGCTGCACGCCCTCGGTTTCCGGCACGATCTCGTGCAACACGATTCCGCTGCCAGAAAGATTCTTCGCGGGCGGAGGCTCTTCGCTGCGCGGCTTCAGCCTCAACCAGGCCGGCCCGCGCGATCCGGTGACGGGATTCCCGGTCGGTGGACTTGCGCTGCTCACGTTTAATCAGGAGTTGCGCTTTCCGATGCGGCTGCCGTTTGTGGGCAATCGTCTCGGGGGCACGGTCTTTTATGATGGAGGCAACGTTTACAGCGACGTGAACCACATCACGCTGCGCTGGAAATCGCCATCGGTGAACGATCTGAACTATTTTTCGAACACGATCGGCTTCGGCATCCGCTATCCCACGCCGGTGGGACCTGTGCGCATCGACATCGGCTACCAGCTGAATCCAGCCCAGTATCAGGCCCAGGTATCGACAACGACCAATGGCGTGACTACGACGCAGCAGCAGACTTTCCAGCTGCCGCACTTCGGGTTCTTCTTCAACATCGGATCTATTTTCTGATGAAGCTGCGTGCTCTGATTTTCGTGACGATGATGGCGGCCGCGATCGCGCCGGCGCGATGCGCCAGTGCGCAGGCTGTCTCGGATGACGCGCAGCTGATCGACGGCATTGCCGCGCGCATCGATACCGACGTGATCACCGAAAGTGAAGTGCGCGAGCTCGCGGCGTTCCAAATGCTGGTGGATGGAAGCGCCAAGCCGCGCGATCAGCTGATCAGTGAACTTTCCGATCAATGGATCGTCCACAGTGAAGCCGAGACGGCGCGGTTTCCACATCCTTCCGATGCCGATATCGAGAATGCCTACGCGCAGCTTTCCAAGCTCTTTGCGACGCCACAAGAATTCGCGCAGCGCACGGCGTCGGTCGGGCTCACCGAGGCAGGCGTCCGACGGCAGCTGGAAGCGCAGCTCTATCTTTCGCGCTTCATCGATTTCCGTTTTCGGCCCGCCTCGGAAGTTGACGACGCGGCGGTGAAGAAATACTACGACGGGGAATTTGTCCCGCAGTTAAAGCAACGGAACGAACCCGTTCCGGAGTTCGACAAAGTGCAGGACACGATCCGGGAAGTGCTGATCCAACGTGAAATCAATGACCGCGCGAATCAGTGGTTATCCGATACGCGCTCGCACTTGGAAATCGACGTTTTGCCCGCGCCGCCAGGAGGCGCGCAATGAAGCTGCGCTGGCCACATTGGACGGCCGGAAGCGTGCTTCTGATGGCGCTTGCTGCCGGCGTGCTGATTTATCTTGTGCGCGCGGGAATCATCGACCCGTGGATCGAGCGGCAAGTGATCCAGCAAATCGAGCAGCGGACTGGAACACGCGTTGAACTGGGGCACTTCCAGGTGAGCCTCTGGCGTTTGCACGCCGAGCTCGACAATCTGACGCTGCACGGCCTCGAGTCGGCCAGTGAGCCGCCGCTTTTTCACGCGGACCACGTGAGCATCGGTATGCATATCGTCTCGCTTATGAGCCGGAAAGTGGCACTTGATCAGCTGATCGTGACGCATCCGCAGGTTTACGTTCGCTACAATGCGGACGGCCAGGGCAATCTGCCGACGCCGCGCACCGCGCAGACGCAACGACCGTGGCAGCAAACGCTGTTCGATCTTACGATCGGCGATTTCGAACTGAACGCCGGCGCGATGCGGTACAACGACAAGCGTGTGCCGCTGGACGTTCGAGGACAGAATTTCGCGTTCCGGCTGCAATATGATCGTCCGGCGAGCGGGGCGGATTCCTATGTCGGGAGTTTCGCGTGGCAGCAAGTGGAAGTCGCGGCGAAACGCGATGCGCCATTCCGCCTCAGCCTGAGCACGAAATTCACGCTGCATCGCGATTCCTTGGAGCTCGATGAACTGGTCTGCAGTTTGCCGCATTCGCAATTGAACTTGCGGGCCGAACTGCCAAGCTTTGCCGCTGCGAACTGGAACCTTCACTACCGTGGCTCCCTTTCTTTGGAAGATCTCCGCACGATTTTCCGGCAGCCCGAAACGCCGGGTGGAATCGCGGAATTTTCCGGCGACGCGCAGTACTCCGGCGGCCAATGGACGGCAAGCGGCTATTACAGCGGGCACGATATTCGTATGCGCGACATGTGGTTTCACGAGGGCGGCATGGCCTCGTCAGGAAACTACACGTTCGCGCAAAACAGGCTGACGGTGGCGAATTTGCGGGCGTCGGCGTTTGACGGAACCGTTGATGGCCGGCTTGAGATGAACCTTGGTGATCTGTCGTTTAAGACGCAGACGCATCTGCACGGCGCCGACCTTGCGAAAGTGTTTGCGGCGCTCGACAACGACAGCTTCCCGGTCGTACCGCTGCACTGGGATTCGTCGATGGATGTGGTCGCGACCAATACCTGGACGGCAAATTTTCGGCATTTCCATTCATTCGGAACGTCGATCTGGACTCCGCCCGATTCGCCCGCGCCCGGCGTGATTCCCATCGCGGCGCAGATCACCTACGACTATTCGCAGGACAAAAAGAGAGCTTTGCTCACACAAAGCGAAATCACCGGTCCGCACCTGAAGCTCGATTTTGACGGGACGCTTGATTCGCTCGACTCGGCGCTCGAGATTCAAATGCGCGCCGACGATCTGGGCGAGTGGAACGCGTTCGTCAACGCAATTCGTGGACCGGACGCGCAGCCCGAACCGATTGGCGGAACGACGGTGTGGCACGGAAGGCTGCTCGGGCCGATCGTCGGGCCGACGTTCGTGGGACATGTGCATTCCGACCAGCCGCGCTATGCGCAATACGCATGGGATTGGCTCGAAGGCGACATGGAATATTCGCCCGATCAGCTGAAGCTGACGAATATGCAGGCGAAATTCGGGAGCTCTTCGGTATCCGGCGTCAACCTTACGCTCAATCTCGACCACAATTGGGGCTTTGGGCCGTCTAGCGCCTGGAATCTCCAAGCCCAGATTCAAAATGCTGCGAGCAAAGACGTGCAGGATGTGATCGGGACGAATTACCCGGTCAGCGGAGTTTTCAGTGGGGACCTGCGCGGCAGCGGAACGCGCGCGGCGCCGGTGGTCGATTCCGATTTTACGTTCAACCAGATCGTCGCAAAGGGATTTGCGTTTGACCGACTGACCGGACAGCTGCATTGGGAAAGCGGCGATGTGCGGCTGACCAACGCGAATCTGACGGCGGGTCCAGGCCGCCTTACCGGCAGCTTGTCATATCGCACGGCGGACGACCATGTGGAATTCGATTTGGCTGGCGCCGGCATCGATCTGGCGCGGATACGGGCCGTGCAAAGCGATACGCTGCCGATCGCCGGTCAGTTCAGTTTCACGCTGAAGGGCAACGGGCCGATTCGGACCCCCGCGGCGCAGGGAGAATTACAACTGACAGGGTTGCGCGTCGGCACCGAGACCCAGGGAAATTTTCAGGGGCATCTTGTGTCAGACGGCCAGAATGCGACGGTCACGCTTACGTCGGAGCTTGCGCGCGGGAAACTTGACGGCGAGCTCACTGCGCAGCTCACCGACGATTTTCCGGTCAGCGGGAAATTCAATTTGGTTGGGTTCGATCTTGATTCACTCATCGTCGCGGGACTACATCTCGATAAACTCACCGGCCACAGCAGCGTTGACGGAACGATTGCGGTGAAAGGTTCGCTGAGGCATCCGGAGACGATCGAAGCAGACGCGGATCTTTCGAAGATTTCCTTTCAGTATGAACTCGTGCAGTTGACCAACGACGGTGAGATTAAGCTGAGTTATACGACCAACGAGGTGCGCGTCGAGCAGGCGCATCTGCATGGGACCGATACGGACCTGCAGATCGGCGGCACAGCCCATTTCAATGGCGAACGCCCTCTTGCGCTGACGCTCGCGGGAGCCGCCAACCTGCGCTTGCTCGCCGGACTGATTCCCGATCTTGAGACGCAAGGTCAGGCGACGATCAATGTCACCGTCGCGGGAACGATGGCCAGTCCGCGTATCACGGGGCATGCGCGCGTTCAGGATGCCTCGGCTACGTATGCGGATTTTCCCGTCGGACTGAGCAAAGTAAACGGCGATTTCGTTTTCGATCAGAGCAGGCTCACGTTTGACGGGCTTACGGCCGAAGCGGGCGGCGGGCAATTGCGATTAGGCGGCAGCTTGACGTACGGACAGGGGCCGATGCGTTTTGATGTGAACGCGTCGACTACCACGGTACGTATTCGCTATCCGGCGGGGATGAGCTGGCTTGCAGGCGGGACCCTGCGTCTTTCGGGCACCACGGATTCGTCGCTGCTCACCGGCAGCGTGAACGTGCAGCGCGTGCTGCTCGCCGAGGGTGTGGACGTCGCTTCGTTTTTTGCGGCTGCGTCGGAAACATCGGTCGCACCTCCATCGAGTTCTCCCTTTCTGCGCAACCTCTCGTTCGACGTGGCCGCGCAAACGACGCCCGGGTCGCGCATCGAATGGAGCGGCGCGCAAATCGATATGGACGGTGACGTTCGCCTGCGTGGGAACTGGGACCGGCCAGTGATTTTGGGCGACGTGCATCTGCTCGGCGGCGAGATGGCGTTTCGTGGAAATAATTTCCAGCTGATGCGGGGCGACATCAATTTCGCGAACCCGTTCCGCCTCGATCCGGTGCTCAACATCGAAGCGAGCACGACGATCAGCCAGTATCAGGTTACGATTGATTTCACCGGGCCGGCGAGCCGGTTGCAATTGAACTATCGCTCCGATCCGCCGCTGCCGGATTCGGAAATCGTGGCACTTCTGGCGCTGGGAAACACGGGCGAGAGCGCCGGGCTCATGTCCGGCAGCTCGTCGCAGAACTACGGCGCCACAGCGTTGCTTTCCGAGGCGATTTCGAGCGGACTCGGGGGGCGCATCGAACATCTTTTCGGCATCAGCCATTTCAGCGTCGATCCGTTCGTGGCCGAGACTTCCACCGAGTCCAACGCGGCTGCGCGTGTGACGATCGAACAGCAAGTCACGCACGACCTGACGATCACCTATTCGACCAACGCGGCTACCTCAAACCAATACCAGCTGATTCAGGTCGAGTATTCGGTGAAGCGAGATCTTTCCGTGGTTTTCCTGCGCGACATCAACGGCACCTATGGCATGGACATCAAGTGGGTGAAGCATCTGAAGTAGGTATTTGAGTCCGCAAACAGAAAGGGCGCCGCGTTGTCGAACGCTGCGCCCTTTTTGCGTGGTTGCGTCAGTTAATTCTTAGTGATGTTCGTCGCCGTGGTTGTCGCGATTGTCGTGATTCTCGTTCTTCGGCGGGTTGTGCGGAGGATTATTGTGCACGGGTTTGTCCTGATGAACGTCAGGGTGCGGCGCTCCGTTGTTCCCGGCATGCTGGCCATTGGGACCGCCACGTTCGTTGTTGGCGGGCGGATGGAACGCAGTTGATCCGTGAGAAGCAACTACGCCGTTCCCACTGAACTGCCCCGGATGCGCGGTGGCCGCAACATCCGGATGGCCGTGGTTCTCTGATGCCAGGAACGCGTGATTGGTGCTCGCGGCGTGTTCGTGTTCGACCTGAGAAGAAATCGGAGCCGTGTGGTGTTCGTTCATGGCCGTGCGCTCTTCCGCATTCGGCGTGGCAGCGACGCCGCCCTGGCCGCCGTTGAAACTGACGCGGTTAACCGTCGTGTTGTTGACGATCACGGTCTTATCGACATATGTGTTGTGGATCACCGTCGTATCGACGTGTGTGACGGCGGAGTTATAGACGAAGACACCGCCATTCCAGCGTCCTCCACCAAAGCCCACGCCGCCGTAGCCGAATCCATAATTGATGCCGCCGTAGAAGCCGACGTGCGGTCCCCAATAGCCGGCGTGCCAAAGGTAGGCGCCACTGCCCCAGCCCCAGTAACCCGGTGTCCAGAGCATCCCCACAGGAGCGAGCACCCATGTGCCCGGAACCCAGTAGTAGCCGTCCGGACCGTAAGCCCAATAACCAGGCGTCCAAACGTATCCCGCTCCAGGACAAATCGGCTGCGCGTAAACCGGCAGAGCCGGAGGTCCGACGTGAACCGAAATTCCCACCGAAACCTGCGCCGGCGATGATGCAGGAATGGCAAGGGACAGAATTGCGACGAGCAGGAAGGGTATGAAATAGCTCTTGCGCATATATCGTCCTTTCTCTATCGATGCGTTCGTCCTTCTATAAGAACAGTACTCCAGTTCGCTAAACACGGCGGCGCAAGGAAAGTTTCGGTCGGCGTATCGGTTAAGACGGCCTAAACCCGGTCACTCAGGCATGAGGAACAGCGCTTCCGGTGCCAGGCGGACGCGCCATGGCAACGGACGATCACGGAATTTCCGCCACTTCTCTTTGTAGACTTCCGCTTGCAGGTGATGCGGCGCGCCATCGGCGGGCGCCTCGTGCAACCGCAAAAAAAGCGTCACGCGAAACGGAGTTTCCGAAACGCGCACCGGCCAGCTCGGGAAAATATTCCGCGCAGCAGAGCCGCTTGAAACAGCTGACGCTTCGTCAAAATCGACTCCGGCAAACTCCAGATGGTGCGCGCGGATTCCGACGAACGCGGGCGTCCGGCCCGCGGCGCTTTGCGATTCGGGAGCAATTCCCAGCTTACACGACCAATCCGCAGCCTCGATTTGGCCGTCGGCGACCATTCGCGCTTGTGAAAGATTTTTGCAGCCGGTAAGCTGCGCGGCTGCGCGCGTCGGCGGTCGGCGAAAAATCTGCTCCTTCGGTCCGAACGCAGCGACGCGTCCGCGTGACAGCACGAGCAGCTGGTGGCCGAGGCGATACGCTTCTTCGATATTGTGGGTCACGAGGAGCGCGGGCCGGCCGAACGCCGCAAACGTCTCCTGCAGCTGTGCTTCGACCTGGCCGCGCAGATGCGTATCGAGAGCGGAAAGCGGCTCATCGAGCAGCAACGCCTCCGGTTCGGTCGCCAGCGCACGCGCAAGCGCGGTTCGCTGCTGTTCGCCGCCGGAAAGCTCACGCGGACGCCGGTGTTCGAGCCCCCGAAGGTGCGTGCGCTCGACCCACGTCGCCATGCGGCGCGCGCGTTCCTCCGCTGGCAAACCGTGGAGCCCGAACGCAATATTTTCGGCGACCGTCCGATGCGGAAAAAGGGAATCTCCCTGAAACAGCACGCCCACACGACGCTCTCGGGCAGGCACCTGGATGTGCTGCTCGGTATCAAACAGTGCGCGTTCGCCGAGAGAGATTCGCCCCCGGTCCGGGCGCACGATCCCCGCGATGCAGCCGAGCAGCATCGACTTTCCCGCGCCGGACGGGCCCAGAATCGCCACGGGCTCGCTCGCCGCCATGAGCGAGACCTCCAGCTCGAATTCCGGCAGCCGCTTCGTGATTTGGACCGTGAGCGCCATCAGCGCCTTGCCCACCGTGCGCGCAGCGAGCGCTGTGTGCGGGTCCAGTAATAGAGCGCCGCGAGCAGTGCGAGCGAAACACACGCATCGATCGCGCACCAAGCGACCGCGGTGCGAACGTCATTTGCCTCGACCGCAAAGTAGATCGCGATGGGAATCGTCGCCGTGCGGCCGGGAATATTTCCTGCGAGCATGAGCGTCGCGCCGAATTCGCCGAGCGAGCGCGCGAAGGCCAGGATCGTGCCCGCCAAAATTCCGGGCCAGGCCAGTGGCAGAGCCACTTCGCGAAAGACGCGCCGCTCGGTCGCGCCGAGGGTGCGTGCCGCCTGCAATAGGCGAGGTTCAACCTGCTCGAGTGCGGCGCGAGCGGTGAGGTACATCAAAGGAAACGAAACGACCGCCGCGGCGATCACCGTGGCCGGCCAGGAAAACACGATGGTCGCGCCCAGGCGCAAAAACAGTTTTCCCAGCGGACCGTTCCGCCCAAAAAGCAGCAGCAGGAAAAATCCGACGACCGTGGGAGGCAACACGAGTGGCAAAAGGAAGATTCCGTCGACCAGTGCCATCGCGGGGCCTTTGCGGCCCTCGCGCCAGGCAGCGGCTGCGAGACCAGCGGCCAGCGTGATTATCGTCGCCGTGATACTGGTGGCCAGGGATATCCAGAGCGGAGACCAATCCATAGTTTCGAGAAATTTCAAACGGGCTCGATCGCTTGCCGGGTGATGCTAGGGCCGCGCCTGGTTGGGCGCCGGCGCCGGCGCATTCGAAGGCGCAGCCGCGCCCTGCGGCGGCAGAATCTGATTCAGCTCCGGATACTCGACACTCATCTGTCGCAGCGTATCGAGCGCCGCCTTCTGGCCCATCGCGCTGCCCGCGGCTTGCGACTGCTGAATGATCTGCGGCAAGGCTTTGATCACGTGCTGCCCGGCGGGCGTCTGATAAAACTGAATCATCGACTGAATGTCTTCGAGCGAAAGATGCTCGGCGTAGATGGGCACGATGGCGTCGTTGATCTGCTGGGCGGTGATTCGGCCCTGAAAGTCCTTCGAAAAGGTATCCATGAATTTTTGCAGCCGGTCGCTTTCCGGAATCGCGCCGGCCATCCCCTGTCGGATCTGCTGCATCATCAGGCTGAGCACTTCCTCGCCCATTTTTCCCGACCCCGTCACATCGAGTAGTTGCTTGATGGCCGCGGTTTTGGCAGGATCGACCGCCGAAGAGGCAGCGGCCGGCGCCTGGGATGGCGCTGTGGCACCGGATGTCTGGGCGGCCAGGGGCAGGGCTGCCAGAAAGAACGCAGCTGCGAAAGCCAGTTTTCGCTCCATAATGATCTCCTCCTGCTTTCGGGAAGAACTTGCCGCGCCTTTTAGGCAACGCGATTCATCGTAAACGAAGCGGCGAGGTGTTGCAATCGACGTGCTGTCTGAGCGGCAGGCGTTTTGGAGAGCAACCTGAATGAGGCGGAAAGATTCCAAGTTTATGGCTGGAACAACGGTAGAAATGGGTTCGCGGGGGCGTCGCTTGGCACCGATTCGCGAAAAAATTGGGGCGCTGCTGGTTTTTGCGGCCGCAACAGCGGCGGCGTTTGCGTTGCCGTTGATGGCGCAGCAGGCTGGCCCAATGCGTCCCGATGCACCGCAAGACGCGCCACCGGCGTCCGCTCCGTTGCAAGCCGCACCGCAATCGGCGGCACAGCCGGCTGACGCGGGCCCGATGACAAAGCCTGCGGCTTCGGGCATTCGCAAAGACCCCCCCGCGCAACCGGTCGATCAGATCATCCAGACCTTCGCGCAGCATGAAGCGGAATTCAAGCAGGAGCGCGACAATTTCACGTACACGCAGGATTTTGTGATTCAGACGATCGGCCCGGGCGACGAGCCGGACGGCGAATACCGGATGACGACCGACATTACCTACACGCAAGACGGCAAGCGGAACGAAAACATCACCTATGCACCGCCGCCCACGCTCGAGCGTATTTCGCTCTCCGAGCAGGATCTGGACGACATACGCAATGTGCAGCCGTTTGTGCTCACCACGGCAGAGCTGCCGAAGTACGACGTTTCCTACGTGGGCCGCGAAAAAGTGGATGAAATCGGCACATACGTCTTTGACGTGGCCCCGAAAAAAATCGAAAAGAATCAGCGCTATTTTCAGGGGCGAATTTGGGTCGATGACCGCGACCTTGAAATTGTGAAGACCGATGGCAAAGCCGTGCCTGACATTCACAAAGGCGATAACGAAAACATTTTTCCGCGCTTCGTTACGTATCGCGAAAATATCGAAGGGCACTACTGGTTTCCCACCTACACGCGCTCGGATGACACGCTGCATTTTCAAAGCGGGCCGGTGCGTATCCGTATGAGCGTTCGCTATAAGGACTACAAACGCTTCCGGGTGACGATGCGCCTTGTGCCTGCGACCACGCAGCCGGTGGACAATCCGCCTGCCTCGGCTCCGGTTCCGCCGCCACCACCGCCGAGTTCAACCGCCCCGCAGCACTAACGACGTGCGGTGAGACCAGCTGCGCAAAACGGCGTTCGGCTCAGCGTGCTATAGTGAAAATTGAAAAAGATGGCGCGCAAACTTCGCATCTCCATCGTTGAATATCTCAACACCGCCCCGCTGGTTTGGGGATTTACCGACGGGCCGCTCGTCGGCAAATACGACCTTTCGTTCACCGTGCCTTCCCAATGCGCCGAAGCTCTGCGTCGCGGCGATGTGGACGTGGCAATCATCCCCTCGATCGAATATCAGCGCATCGATGGGCTCGTTGTGCTGCCGGACATGGCCGTTGCGTCCGAAAAAGAAGCGCGGAGCCTGCTTGTGGTGGCGAAAAAGCCCGTGGAAATGGCACGCACGTTTGCGCTGGATACGAGTTCGCGCAGCACTGTGGCGCTGGTGAAAATCCTATCGAAGCGACTTTGGAAAATCGCGCCGGAATTCGTGGATGCGCGTCCAGAGCCTGCCGAAATGCTGAAGAAGTCGGATGCGGCACTTGTGATCGGCGATCCGGCGCTGCGCGTTGCGCTGAAAATGTCGGAGCTCTCCGGCAAATCGCCGAGTGCCGACAATTGCTGCTCGGGCGATCCGGAGGACATGCCTGTGCCCGGCGTGGACACGCTTTTTGTTTACGACGTCGTGCATCAGTGGCGGGAAATGACCGACAAGCCCGCCGTGCTCGCCATCTGGGCCGCGCGACGCGACGCCATGACGCCTGAGATTGTCGCCGACTTTCACGCGTCGAAGGCTTACGGGCTCGAACGCATCCGCGATATTTCCGAAGGCGCCGGTATCAAGCTGGATCTTGCGCCTGTTCCGCTCGAGCAATATTTGCGGCAGAACATTCAATTTGACCTGGACGAGCCGAAGCTTGACGGGCTGCGTCTCTTTTATCAGTATGCCGCCGAGGAAGGGCTGATCCCTGTTGCGCGCCCCATCGAGTTTGCCGAAGCGCCCGCTGCGATGGGCGCACGCGGCAAATAGCGGCGCGCTCATTAGAGCGGCTTACTTGGTTGTGGTGAGGGCCCGGACCGGAATCAGTTGTTCGTGTGCGGGGCAAAGCGGTTTGTAATCGCAATACCTGCAGCCAAACCCCGGCTTCGCCGGGAATTCCCGACCTCGAATCTGGCTGGCAACTTCGGCGATCGTTTCCTTGGTTTGCTTCAAGGCTTTCGCGTCGCGCGTGGTGGCGACGGCTTGGTTTGACACAAGGTAATGGAGGACGAGCCTGTCGGGCTCAAGCTCCAGGATTTCCTTCGCCGCGAGCGCGTAAACACTCAACTGAAAATCTTTCGACGCGACTTTGGCGTCACGCGGCCGACCGGTTTTGTAATCGACGATCTCGACGCGTTTGCCAGACATGCGATTCACCTGGTCCATGCGGCCGGTAATGATCACGTCATTTTCGAGCGGCAGTTCAAACGGTTTTTCGAGAAACATTACGTCCGATGGCGCGGCCGAATACGTTTTGTGAAATTCCTCGAGTTGGCGGCGGCCCTCCTTGCGATATTCCTGCTCGTGATAATCGTCGGCAAATCCGGCCGAAAACCATTCGCGTTCGTAGGTGGCAAGCACGTCTTCGAGCGGAACCTTTCTTGTTTCCGCCATGCGCTCGACGAATTCGCGGACCGTCGAATGCATCACGTTGCCAAACGTCATCTGTGCGTGCGGCCCCCCGCGCACACTCCAGGAACGATGGAACTGATATTTCATGGGGCACTCGCTGTATTCGTCGATGGCCGACGCACTCAGCTGGAGCGGCTCAGGACGCGGCGGATGGTAGGTCTTCGCCCAGAGAGCGACCTGCGAATACGCGCGCGTTGCGCCGTCCGATGCAGCGCTTGTGGAGCCAAAAAGACGCGCCGGTTCAGTGGATTCAGCGGCGGGCTGGGCGGTTTCTTCCGTGGGTGGAACTTCCACGCGCGGCGTCGATTGCGCGATATCGAATTTCTGGATTTTCGGGTTCTGCAGAAAATCTTCGAGAAAGGGCGATTCTTTTTTGCGCTTGTTGACGATCGTCGAAAGCGTCAGTTGCTGGCGGGCGCGCGTGAGCGCCACGTAAAATAGGCGCCGCTCTTCCTGAATATGAAAATCGCCCTTTGGCTTTTCTTCTTTCATCAGGTCGGTGGGGAATTCGAAGATGGGCGCGTGCGGGCGGACGGGGAAGTCGCCCTTGGCAAGCCGCAGGATGAAAACGCGCGGGAATTCCAGACCTTTCGCCGAATGGACGGTCATCAACTGCACGGCATCGTCGGCGGATTCCTCGCCGAGACAGATGTCTCCGCCGAGCTCCTGAAAGAAGCCCCAATATTCAAGGAAATCGTGGAGGCGGCGGCCCTCGCTCTTGCGCTCCCACTCCTTCACGAACTCGACGAGGCGGTCGAGATACTGGCGGTCGGCGTCTGAAGGCAGCGGAGCGATTTCGAGGCGAGCGATTAATTCGTCGAGGAGTTCGCGCGTGCTCACCTTTCGCGCGACTTGCCGCAGTTCCGCCAGCATCGCGACGAGTTCTTTGAGGCGATCGAACGCAGGCTCGTTTTGTGCGGACTCGAGTTCCTCGGAAAGAGAACGCTTTTTGTTTTTGTCGGCGCGTTCGGTGAGTCGCACCAGATCGCGCGGTTCAAGACGCCAATACGGCGCGGCGAGGATGCGCGCGTACGAGACGTTATCGCCCGGTTTGCCGATCACACGAAGGTAGGCAAGCAGGTCGCGGATCAGCGTGCTCGACAGAATCGAGAATTTGCGAATCACAAAGGGAATCTGACGGCGGCGGAGAGCGCCGAGCAAATGTTCGCGGTGCGTGTGATTGCGATAAAGAACGGCAAAGCTCTTCCAGGCGGCACCGGCGTCGTGCAGTCTCTCGATTTCCGAGGCGACCCAGTGCGCTTCTTCCTCGGGCCGGACGAATTCGACGACGCGGATTTTGTCGCCTTCGGACTTTTGCGCGGTGAGGATTTTCGGTGGCAACAGCGTGGAACGCTCGTTTTGCGCGATCACTTCACCCGCCACGCGCAGAATCCGCTGCGTCGATCGGTAGTTCTGTGAGAGTGAAACCAGATATTTCCTTGCGACACTCGCGCTTGCGGACTTCACACCGCAAAAACGTTCCAGAAAAATCGTGAAGCTCCCGAACGATGCGCCGCGGAAACGGTAGATTGCCTGATCGTCGTCACCTACGGCGACGATGTTGCGTCGATCGCCAGCGAGCAGCCAGAGCAATTCGAGCTGCGCGACGTTGGTGTCTTGAAATTCATCGACCAGGATGTGTTTGTATTGCGAGCGCATGCGTTCAAGAAGCGCGTCGTCAGCCTTCAGCTTCTGAACCGATTGCATCAGCTGCGCGCCAAACGTGACCAGATTGCGTTCGCGGAGTAGTCGCTCGCTGACCTGGTATGCTCGTGCGACTTCCTCCTGCTTTGCCAATTCTAGTTCCGCGATGGCCCGGGCGTCGGCTTCCATTCCGGAGCGTTCTCGCGCGTATTTCTTGCGGAGTTCTTCGACGTAGCCGCGATAATCGTCGGGAGTTACCATCTCGTCCTGGCAACGCGAAAAAAACTTCACGAAATCTTTCAGGAACTGCGCCGGATCGGCCAGGCGCTTGAACTGAACGAGCTCGAGTTCCGCGATCCGGCGACGGAGCAAAATGCCGTGGTCAATATCGTCGAGCGCCTGAACTTTGTCGTGTTCGTTCTGCAGGATTTTTTCGATGCAGAAACTGTGAAACGTGCTGAGCCAGACATCTTTCGCGCGCTCGCCGGCGGATTTTACGACGCGATACTTCATTTCGTTCGCGGCTTTGTCGGTGAACGTCAATCCGAGAATATGGTCGCCTGCAAGATCGGGATCCGATTCGAGCAGGTAGCGAATTCGCTCGGTGATGACGCGCGTTTTTCCTGTTCCGGCTCCGGCGACGACCAGCAGAGGTCCTGCACCATGCTCGACGGCTGCACGCTGCTCCGGGTTTAGGGGGAAGTTTTCGGGGAGCGTTTCATTCTGAGAGTTCATCTACAGGCACCCAAGAAATTTTAGCAGAAGGGCGAAGAAAAGGAGAATAGATTCCGCCGTTTCGCGTCATTTTTGGCCTGAAATAGTTCAAGTGCCACTTGAAATGTCGGCGGTTCGACAATTCGCCGGGCCTATTCGCCGCTCTGCTCGATCAGCTTCGCCACCAGCGCGGTCCATCCGGTCTGGTGGCTCGCGCCCAACCCGGCGCCGGTCTCGCCGTTAAAGTACTCGTAAAAAAGGATCAAGTCGCGCCAGTAAGGATCTTCCTGAAACAGCGTTGTGGTTCCATAGACCGCGCGCTTTCCATCGCGCCTCAGGAAGAGCTTCGAGAGCCGGCGCGAGACTTCGGCCGCCGCGCTCCACAAGGACATATTCTTGCCCGACCGCGCCGGACACTCCACTTGAAACTCATCGCCGTAATAATAGTGAACTCTCTGCATCGATTCGATCAGCAAGAAATTCAGCGGAAACCAGACCGGTCCGCGCCAATTCGAATTGCCGCCGAATAGGGAGGACAACGACTCGGCCGGCTCGTAATCGACCGAGTGAGTCTGTCCATCGACTTGCAGCTGATACGGATTGTCCTTGTGAAATTTCGAAAGCGCACGCACGCCGTGTTGCGAAAGAAATTCGTCTTCGTCAAACACGTAGCGATAGATGCGCTCAAGCTTCTTGCGATTGGCGATCGTGAGCAGCAGGCGCTGGCCCTTATCCGAGCGGCGGCTCATATCGACGTGTTCAGCCACGTCCTTGTTGTGGTCGATGAACCATTGCATGCGCTTGACGAAGCCGGGAAGCCGCAAATAGTCCTCCGGCTCAAACGTTCCCACCGCGAAAAGCGGCACGATGCCGACCATCGAACGCACTTTCATCGGAACGTGCCCGGCCTGCCCCATGTGGAGCACATCGTAATAGAAGCCGTCTTTGTCGTCCCACAGGCCGATGCCTTCGCCGCCGATATCATTCATCGCACGCGAGATGTGGACGAAATGCTCGAAGAATTTGCTGGCGACGTCTTCGTAGGCAGAGTCATAGCGCGCTAGCTCGATCGCCATGCCCAGCATGTCCAGGCAATACATCGCCATCCAGCTCGTGCCGTCTGATTGCTCGATGAAATTTCCCGGGCCGAGCGGCACGGAACGATCGAACACGCCGATATTATCGAGACCGAGGAACCCGCCCTGGAAGACGTTGTTGCCCTCCGGATCCTTACGATTGACCCACCAGGTGAAATTCAGTAGCAGCTTATGGAAGACGCGCTCGAGGAAATTCCGGTCAGGCTCGCCCTGGACGCGTGCGGCAATCTTGTAGACGCGCCACGCGGCCCACGCATGCACGGGCGGATTTACGTCCGAAAAATTCCATTCGTAGGCGGGAAGCTGGCCGTTCGGATGCATGTACCACTCGCGCAGAAAAAGCGCGAGCTGGTCTTTCGCAAAATCCGGATCGATTAGCGCCATCGCCACGCAGTGGAAAGCCAGATCCCACGCCGCGTACCAGGGATACTCCCATTTGTCGGGCATGGAGATGACATCAGAGTTGTAGAGTGTCGTCCACTCGTGATTGCGGCCGATGCGGCGGCTCGGATCAGGTTTCGGCTGCGTCGGATCTCCGTCAATCCAGCGCTTTACGTCGTAGTGATACGCCTGCTTTCCCCAAATGAGACCCGCGAATGCTTGCCGCTGCACGAGTCGTGCATCGGGGCTGAGCCTGCCGCCACAGCGCTGGCGGTAGAATTCGTCGGCGTCATTGATGCGGGCGGCAAAGGCCGCGTCCGAGGCCGCCCCGAATATTTTGTCCGTGCTTGCGCCGTTTGCGCCCGGATTGCAGTTCGAAAAGCGCAAGCGAACACTCCAGCTTCCGCCGGCAGGAATCTCAATGTCGTAGTGGGCGGCCATTTTTGTTCCTGTGCGGGCAGGATTCACAGCCGTTTTTTCGTTGTCGATCAGATAGCGATGAAAGGCGTCTTTCACGTAAGGGCAGCCGTTTTTGGCGCCGAAGAGCCTCACCAGGTTGGTTTCGTTTTCGGTGAAGAGAAGTTCGGGATTCCCTTCGGCAACAAGCCAGCGCTTTACGTAGTGATATTCGGTCGCTTCGATGATGACTGCGCCCGCAGGAGACACGATCGGCGCAGCAGAAGGTTTGTCATACGCGTCGCCCCAGCTCCAACGATTGCGGAACCACAGTGTGGGCAAGATGTGCAGCTTCGCCGCGTCCGGCCCGCGGTTCCACGCGGTGAGGCGTACGAAAATGTCTTCCGCTTCCGCCTTTGCGTACTCGACAAAGATATCGAAGTACCGGTTTTCGTCGAAGATTCCGGTGTCGATTAACTCATATTCGGGCTGCGTCCGGTCGCGCCGCCCGTTTTCAAGGACCAGTTGCTCGTAGGGATACGCGCCTTGCGGATATTTGTAGAGATACTTGAGGTAGGAATTGGTCGGCGTCGCGTCAATGTAGAAATAATATTCCTTTACATCCTCGCCGTGATTTCCCTCGCGATTGGTGAGACCGAAGAGGCGCTCTTTGAGGATCGGATCATTCTCATTCCAAAAGGCGAACGCGAAGCAGATGTGCTGATGGCGATCGCAGATGCCGCCGAGGCCGTCTTCGCCCCAACGATAGGCGCGCGAGCGGGCATGGTCGTGAGGAAGATAATTCCATGCATCGCCGTTTGGACTGTAGTCCTCGCGGACGGTCCCCCATTGTCTCTCGGAAAGGTAAGGGCCCCAGCGTTTCCAGTGAACAGCGCGCTCGGCGGACGCGGCGAGCCTTTCGTCTTCCCTCGTGATCAACGATTCATCTCCTGGGCTCTCTAAATCTTAGCAGGTGACGCATATTCAGTCGCGGGCGGGTTTGCGGCGTGTGCCGCCTTGGCGACGATCCGGCGTTCGTGCGTTATCATTTCTATTCTCAATTTCCTGGGAGGATCGGTCATCACGGGAGTTTCAAAAAATCCGGGTGTGGAACAAGCGCCCGCGGCGCACTTTGCCTCACCCGAAGCCCACAGTTCGACGCGCATGGCGCTGCTTTTCGTCGCGCTGACTGCAACCGCCGTCATTTCGCCCTTTTTCCTGTTCGGCAACGCTTCCGGACATGACATTCAGTTCCACCTAAGCTCCTGGATGGACGTGTCGCGCCAGTGGCGCGAGGGAATCATCTTTCCGCGCTGGTGCGAGTGGGCCAATTGGGGCTTCGGCGAGCCGCGGTACATTTTTTACCCTCCGGTTTCATGGGTGCTCGGAGGGGCACTGGGCTCGGTGCTGCCGTGGCGGATGGTGCCCGGGGCGGTCATCTGGGTCGCGCTCGTGCTCGCGGGGATGTCCATGTGGTTTCTCGCGCGCGAATGGTTCTCGCCAACGGCGGCCATTGCTGCTGCCGTGCTTTTTGCCGCCGACCCGTATCACCTCGTCATGCTCTACTATCGGAGCGATTTTGCGGAACTTTTGGGCGCGGCACTCCTGCCCTTGCTTTTCTGGACCGCGATCCACGTCGCGCGCGGTGAAAAGCATTTCGTTTCTGCGCTGGCCCTGGTGTTTGCCGGGATTTGGCTTTGCAACGATCCGGTGGGCGTGATCGCTACGTATTCGCTGGCGCTGGCACTGGTAGTGGCGTGTTTCCTTCGGCGCAGTTTGCGGCCTTTGCTGCTCGGCGGGGCCGGCATGGCTGCCGGCTTCGCGCTGATCGCGTTTTATCTTTTCCCTGCCGCTTATGAGCAGCGCTGGGTGCAAATCAACGGCGCGCTCTCGCCCAGTCTGCAGCCCGCGCACAACTTTCTTTTTGCCCGCGATAACGAACAAGGATTCCTCGAATTCAACATGCGCACGACCCGCGTCGCGATGAGTATGATCGCGGCGACGCTGGTCGCGGGCGTCCTCTTCGCGCGGCGCCGGCGCGGCGTGAGCGAACTCTGGTCGATTTTGCTGGCGGCCGCCGTCTCCTCGTCCTTCATCATGTTTTCGCCGAGCCTGATTTTCTGGCGGCTGATGCCAAAACTGGCTTTCGTGCAATTCCCATGGCGATGGATGGATATGCTCGCCGTTCCGCTGGCACTTTTCGTGACAGGCGCCGCAGTGAGTTTTCGCAAGCGATGGGCGTTTTGGCTGGTCGTCGCCCTGGCTGCGGGATACGTTGGAGCGGTCGCAACCACAATTATCGAGGACGGCTGGTGGGACGATCGCGACGCAGTCTACCTGACGCGGGGCATCGAAGCGGCGCACGGCTTCGACGGCACCGATGAATATGCGCCTCTCGGTGTGAGCCATTGGGATTTGCCGGGTGAGCCTGCCGATGTCGACGACAAGGAAGCGGACCCGCCTCCGGAAACACCACGGATCGAAATGGTCAGCGACGAATCGGGAGAAGTTGTGCCGGCTGCCGGTGTTTCGGTGAAATTCGAGAAATGGACCGCCGAACGGAGAATTTTCTCGGTGAAGGCGGCAAATGATGTGTCGCTCGTCGTGCGGCTCCTGAATTATCCGGCGTGGGAGGTGCGCATCGACGGCGCGCATGTGAGCCCGGGATACGCAGACGTGACAGGACAGATGGTTTTACCCGTCACGCAGGGAGCGCACCTGATCGACATTCGCTTTCGACGTACTTGGGATCGCACATTGGGCCTCATCATCTCGTTGATCGCCGCGATTGCGCTGATGCTTTTTGCTTGGCGGCTTCCTAGGCAGCGCGAGTAGCACGTCACCAACGATTGAGTTTCCCGGCTGGGGAACGCGGTCTTCCGTGCCCGTGGAACGCCGTTCCGCACTCTATGCCAAATCCTCGAACTTGTCGCGCCATGTCTCGAATTTCTCGGTGACGCCCTCGCCGACGACCAGATCGGCGTTGGGGTCCCGCGTTTCAAAGAAAGCGAGAGGATTCCCAACGCGCGCGGGCTAGTGAGCGGATCGGAGAGGTAGTACTAACTGGCTGATATTCCAGCCAGTTACGATGACTTCTGGATCGTTGGCGAGAGCGTCTGGTGAGAAATAGTGTGCCGTAACCTTGCGGGATTCACCGGGCAGCAATTCGAAATAGTTGTCGCTCCAGATGACCGGAAGGATTTCCGACGATTCGCCTTTGCCGCGGATTCCCAGATCGATCTGGAACGCCAAGGACGAAGAGGGGTTCCGTAGATGGATCGCGACCTCCGGACCATCGGAGCTTTCGGTCGACGTCGACGACACTTCCAATTGGACCGTGGGGAGATCGGCTAGCGATTTCAAATCTTCGTAGGTCGAAACCGGTGTGTAGCGATAAGAAGCCTTGGCCCAATCGAAGACGTTTTTCCTCGATGCAAGCCAGTAGAAATTTGTGCTCAGCGCCGGTCCCTCTTGGTGCGCAAGGGTGAGGCGAAGAAAGTGAACCGGCGATGAGGAACCCATAACGCTCTCGGGGATTGTTAGGATTTTTGTGACGCTATCGGCGGGCGAGTCTGCGCGAGATTCGCGCGAAAAAATCTGCTGCATCTGCTGGTCATAAACGCTCGCGGTGATTTTCAGATTTGACGCGTTCGAATACGTGCTGTTGACGATGACCACGCTGCGATCGTCGTAGGAGTACTGCACGTGAAGCGGTTCGAGCGCTTTCTGCGCTCCGAAGTAACCGCCGGCTGGCTGCAAATAATAGTCGTAAAGATGCCAGAAAAGGGATGGCCATGCGTTGTTGAGCATCCACTGAATGATTCCCGTGGCCGAAGAATATTTGTTGCGCGAGTAGGCCTCGAACATCGCGCGTTCCGAATCGTAGGACATCGCCTGCGCTTTGCGTTCGTAGTCATCCAAGTCGCGGGGTGCACCGTACACTTCGCGCATTGATTCGTTGAAATGGTCAAGTTTGCTGTACGTGCCGAGCGCGTTGTGAAACGCCCAGGCGGAGTTGTTGAGTTGCAAGTGATCCGGGCCGAGCATCTTTTCGAGCGAACTTTTGGGAGGAATCGCCGGCCCGGGGCCGGTCTCCGTGTTGAAGCCCGTGGCACCGCCGTTACGGCCATCACGGTCCGAGAGCCAGAAGTCGGGAGGCACGTAGTCGTATGGACCGGTCATTTTCACGCCCGTCGGGCCGGTGATGTCGGAAGGATCGCTGGCGGCCGAGAACATCACAGGATTCGGCCAGTCGGCCGCTTGGATCGTCGCGAGGAAGGCGTTTTCGACGTACGGAGGCGGTCCTTCATCGCTGCCATTGAGCCAGGCAAGGACGCTCGGATGTGCTCGCAGACGGAGCGTTTGCGAGCGGAGCGATTCGGTTGCGACGTGAAGGTCGCGAGCATTCCATTTCTTTGCTTGCTGCCAACGATCGCAGCAAGACCACCCCGCCATGACAAGCACGCCTTCTTCATCGGCAAGGTCGTAAAACTGGTCCGATTCAAGCTTGCCTTCGAGGCGCACCGTGTTGAGATTCAGGTCGCGGATGTAGCGGAATTGCGCGCGCATGCGCTCGGGCGATTCGCGCAGAAGCATGTCCGGCGTCCAACCCGCGCCGCGGATGAAAATCTTTTTGCCGTTGATGAAAAACAGCCGATTACCGTGATCGTCAAGCGACGAAGTGATTTCGCGTGCGCCGAAGCGGGTGGTCGCCTCATCGGAAATGTCGTTCCCGATTGTGAAGCGAAGATGAAGAGTATGGAGAGCAGACTCTCCCATTTGCTTCGGCCACCAGAGCTGGGGGTTACGAAGCTGAAGCTGGGGAAATCTCTCCGGAGCGAAATTGACCGAACGGGATTCGTTGGCGGCGAGTAGGACCTGCTGTTGAAAGGCGATGCCTTCGATGTCGCCTGAGAGAACGCCGCTAACAGGCTGCGCGCTCGTGTTGTGAAGCTGAGCTTCCACGGTGAGATCGGCCACGTCGAGCGCGGCAGAAGGGAAATGCGTGATGACTTGAGGATTGCGGATCGCGACGGCCCCGCTGCCATCGATATATACATCGCGCCAGAGGCCCATGTCTTTGTCGGGCGGAGCCGGGTTCCAATCGATCCAAGTGATACCGAGGTCGCGGGGCGTCTGCGGAAAGACTTCAACGGCGAGCGCGTTCGGCGCATCTCGGTCAAGCGCGCTGCTGATATCCAATTCGTACGAGCGATCTGCGCCCGCGACCTCCTTGACGTCCGCAAGCCGTTTCCCGTTGAACCAGATATTGGCGCGATTGTTGATGCCCAGGAAGTGCAGTTCGACGTGACGCTTCAATTGCTTGGGCCCGACAGTGAACTCGGTTCGATACCACCATGGGCAGCGAAACGGGCTGTTCATCGGCATATCGAGCAGCGCAAAATCCGCGCCGAGTGGATAGTTGCCGCCGGGAATCGCGCGCAGATTGCTCGCGAAGTAAGGATCGGGGAATGTGCCATCCGCAACCAGCGCCGCGAGAACCGTGGTCGGAACAATTGCTTTATGCCAGCCGGTCATGGCAAAGCCGACAGTCGAGATCGCCGGGCCTTTCGCAGAAATCCTGCAGGAGGATTGCAGCGCCCAGCCGTCGTGGAGGTCGGTGCGTGAATTGTCCGATTGCGCGCGGGCAGGGGAGGCAAATGTTGCTGCGATTAGAATAAAAATGACAATGGCGGGACACGTCCGACTGGCAAGCCGTAATGTCGATCTATCTTGCATCGCAGCTCCGGTATTTTAGCGCGACGAGCAAGTCGTGCCATGCGGACTCTCTCTTGTGACTATATGAGTTGACTATGGGAAAATAGTGCCGTCAGAAGAGCTGCGCCGTGCGTTCGCTTGCCAACAAGAAAGTCCGCGAGGTGGCTGTTTCCGAATTCAAGACGCACTGCCTTTCTTTGCTCGACCAGGTGAACAAAACCAAGACGCCGTTCCGCGTGACCCGCAGGGGGAAGGCGATTGCCGACGTTTTTCCGGCGGCTGTCGAACAGACTGGCCATAGCTGGATCGGGTCGATGGAGCGAGTCATTCCGATCACGGGTGACATCGTGTCTGCGGTCGTCGACTTGGACGATTTCGAGCCGCTCAAGGATTGCATCTCCTGTTCGATACACACATTCGGATCTGGGCCTTTGAAGAACCGAAGCGCCTCTGGGAAAGTGTCCGCGAGGGCTCAGTGACTCGAACAACGAAAGGTGACTTTGGGCCATCAGCGTTTGGGAAGCGTTGACCCTTCAAGCCCAGGCCAGAATTCAAGCGCTCGCAGGTCCTCAGGCGTGCCTGGCCGACAATATCTTTTTCCGGCACGGCAGCCTCAAGTTCGGCGACCTCGCCAGCCGTCAAATCGATATCGGCTGCGGCGGCGTTCTCTTCGAGACAAAAGTTCGCGTCGACTTATCTCATCGGCCGCAATCTATTGCCCCTGCACCGGGATTTTCGACATTTCGCGCACGAGTATCGCGAAATTGACCGCGTCGTCACCGCTCAAGAGTGTCGATTGTTGCTCCAGTGTGCGATAACGCTGGCGAACGATCGCTGGCGACAAATATTTCTCGACAAGCGGAGCCGTACGCGGATCGCTCAGCAGTTCGTCGATGGTGAACTGGGCTGAGTAGTATTCGGTTTGCTTGCCGGGCAAGGGATTCTTCTGCGGTTCTTTCAGCGTCGGATCATTGATGAATCGAGCGATGAGCGGCTCGACCGTGTCTGAAACATCGGTCGCTTCAGCGGCTGGAACCTTCTGAAACCGAAAGAGACTTGTGGCAATTACCGGCAGGAAAGCCTGCAAGCCACCGCGGACGTAGCCCAGCTTATAGGTCTTCATTCGCCACGGATCGATCATATCGACCTGATACGGTCCGTCGCCATCGAGCTGGATTTCGGCAGGCTCCGTGCGACCGTTGAGGCCGGCCGGCTCAATTCGGAACAGGTAGTAGCCGCCCTTTTCGGCGAGCAACGTCCCACCCTGCTGCAATTCCGGAGATGGTGCCAAATCCTGAAAAGGCGCACGGGTCATGATCGATTTCAGAAATGCCAGCCGCGGCACGCTCTCACCGACGAGCGCTCCTCCCGCGGCCCACCACAAAACGCCGCCGGGATGCACGTACGTCTCCCCGTGCGAAGCATAGCCGCCAGCCATTGTGATCTGCCAATGGCGACTGAGCTCCTCCTCGCCCGAGTGGCTCCCCCAGCCCTGCGTGTTATCGCCCTCGTACCCGTATTCATCGACAACCACGGGTTTCCCGTATTTCTCCCGTGCGCCGGGAACGCGGCGAGCGGGCCTGGGCGTGCCGTCTTGAACGATCACGTGCGTGATCCACGGCTTGGAGTGGTCATACCAGGCGCCCTGATTGTGCATGCCCCGCGGATGCGCGTAGGGGTCACTTTGCTCGAGCACTTGGAACATGTGGTCCCAATCCTTATTTTTCATGATGTCGTACTCGTTCGCCATCGTCCACCAGACGTTTTCAAACGATGAGAGCCGCGCTACGACGTAGCGGATATAGGCGTCGTCGTGAGCCGCGTCCATCGTGGCGAAACCCCAGCGATCGTAGGGGTGAAACAGGATGATGTCTCCCTGAATGCCGAGGCGCTCTAAGTCGCGAAGTCTCTGCTCGACGTGCTGGAAGAAAGCGGGATTGAAACGGTCGAAATCGAATTGATGTGAAGCGGTTTCCAGGTAGGGATAGATCGTCGGGTCAACGCGATTGTAGAGATACCATTTGGGGAACAGTCCGAAACGAATTTTCGTGAAGGGGCTCGCTTTCAGTGATGCGAGAGTTTCCTGCTGGAGCGCTTCATCGCGATTCAGCCAGTTGTAAAGCGTCGTGCCGAGCAGGAAGTAGGGCGTGCCGTCCACATAGGAGAAATGATAGGTCTTCGCTACGCGCACCGGGCCGTGATCGCCCCGTGCCGGGGGGCCAACTGTGAAATGGCCGCTTGCCTGGTCCAAGGATCGATCGTTCGATGCCGTTGTGAAAGTGCACGTCCCTTGCGCTTCGGGCATGAAACGAACTTTCCAGGTGCTTGCGCCGTCGAAGAAGCCTTCGGCGTGAACCGTGTTCTTGCCGCAGACAAATTCCGCGCTCAGTTGAACTTCCGCAAACGGGTTTGCATGCAAGCTCGTCGAATGGAGTGTGATCTCTTCGATGGCCCATTGCCTGGCCGTCGGCGCGTAGGTCGGCGCCGCCCCTGCTGAGAGCTTCGTGCAAGCGAGCGCCGCAACGAGGACGAGAAATAGGATCTTGAACCAGGGGCTTTGTTTCATGACCTGCGCTCCTTTTCAAAACGGGAGGAGTATAGCGCGCAGGCAGGCACACTCCGCCTTCCGTGATGAAACAACGATCGTGGGCGTCGGACTAGTGTCTTAGCTCGATGATGCCAGCGACGACCGAGACTGCGCCGACGGGAAGGAGAATTTCGCCCGTCGTGTTGAAGGCGTGGCAACCTCCCTGTGATCTGGACGAGTCCGGGCACATGGAACTGTGTGAATAGGCCAGGGACGCAGCGCCCACGCCGATTGCCGCGGCGCCGAGTACGATTGCCGTCTTGGCCAGAACGTGGCGTCCGCCACCTGAAGGCGATGGGCGAGGGCTTGCAGGCAGTGGTGATCGCGCTAGCGGACCAGCGAACGAGCCCGCCCTCGGCAAATTGAGTTCAGGGGCCTTGAGCGCAATCGACGGCCGCAATGCCGGAAAAGCGGCAGAGGGAAGGAGTCTGGAGTGTTGTACGAAATTCGCGGGATCGACGGCGAACGCGCGAGAAGCCGAATTTTGCTGAACCTGGCCGGACGTCGAGACCGCTTCGAGCATGACCGCCATTAACAGGAGAACAGCGAACTTCATGAATTTTCCAATCGCGACGTGCAAGAGAGCCTCCTTAGGGAATCAAATATGTGGGTCCCAAAAAAATCGGCGTGAATTGATGATCGATGAGGTTTCTTATCACGAAGCGGCTCGCGACAAGAAGAAGAAAAACACGAGGAGTAAACCGTTGCGTTCGCTCGTTTTGGCCCGTTGCGTGGAGCGCTCTTTGCGGAAGATCTCGCTCTCGGCGCGAAGCTCGATGACTTGGAATCGAGCCCCGCGCGAGGCGAGTACTTCAGACGCCAACCGGGTGACCCATGCCGTGCGACTTGCGGTATGGGAATTGGCGTCCCGGGACGTTATTCGGCCTGAGCGGTGCCCTTGGAAATCGCGTCGTCCAGCAGTTGCTTCATCTGAACGCGGGCTTGCTGAGCGGCGTCGCGCTGCTGGTGGCCGAGTTCGCGCTCTTGGTCGCCGAGTTCGCGTTGCTTGTCTCCAAGCTGCCGCATCTGCTCGCCGATTTGGCGATCCTGATCCCCGGCTTGCGAATGAGTCTGGCCGAGCTTGCGCATCATTTCGCCAAGCTGGCGTTCGGCCTCGCCCACCTGCTGTTCGGTGGCGCCTGACGCGCTCAGTTGCTTGAGCTGGTCTTGAAGCTTTTGCAAGTCGGCGCTCATGTCCGGTACGGTGACGTGAACGTCGCGCATTTTCTGACCGAGGTCACGCTGCTGATCGCCCAGAGCGCGCTGCTGCGCACCGAGATCCCGCTGTTTTGCGCCGAGATCCTGTTCGGGCTTGTAGAAGGCTTTGGCCTGGTTCACCAGGTTCTGGTCGCGGATGATGTAAGACTTCTCGTCGTGCTGGAACCAGATGAAGTCACCCTTGATGGTGCTTCGAAGGGCGGTGGCGTGCTCGACGTCCTGTGAACCGCCGGACATGATGATCGGTGAGTCATCTGAGACGATCACGAAGCGGTCGCTAAAATCGCCGGTCGTGATTTTGGTGATGGGGCCGTTTTGCAACCCGTAGATGAACGGTTGCATGTCCATTTTCGGCATCACAAACTGAAAGTTGTTCCCGAATTCGTCTTTGAACTGGTACGTGAATTCCTTCATATCCTTCGCGTAATCCTTCACGTCCCTCTGGAACTTATCCATCTTTTCTTTATTCAGCGTCCCGTCGGAGTTGAAAAGATCCGGCGGCGCCACCGGCGCGGGCGGAGCGATTGCCGGCGCCGGCGGCGCAGCAGGCGTCCCGGGAACTTGCGGAGCTGCGGGCGACGGCAAGGGCGCGGTTTGCGCCAAGAACGGTGCCGCTGGAGCCGGCACGGGATAGGGCGCGGCTTGCGGGATAGCGGGAACCGGCGTTGCGACAGCTTGCGGCGCCTGCGGCGGCAAAGCAGGCATCGAAGGCACGCGAGGCGCACGCGGTGCGGGCGGCGCCGGCGTCAAATCATCGGTTGTCGCGGGACGCGCGGCAGCTGTGAGCAGCGCCACCGGGACGCCGAACAAAATCAAACCTGCTGCAAGAGACTTCCTGATACGCATCGAAATTGCTCCCTTCCAGTTGAGGATGCGGTCAACGCGTCTTTCAGCCTGCCCCGGTGCAGCCATCGAGACGCCTTGCCAGTAAACACGACGCTGTGAATTCTCAGAAAGTGCCGCAAAAAATCCGAGAAGAGTTTCCGCGTAGAACGCGCGGTCGGCGCCCGCCAGAAGCGCCGCTTCGTCGCTAGCTTCTTCGGCGGCGTCGGCCAGAGAGCGGTTGAGCCACCAAGCGAGCGGACTGAACCAGAAAAGCGCACGATGAACGAGCGCAAGCCGCTGCGTCAGCGCGTCGCGTCGCGCGATGTGAGACATTTCGTGAGCGATCACGGCGGCGAGCGTCGGTTCGTCCCATTTGCGCCAATACGGCGGGAGCAGAATCACCGGATTTAGGACGCCCAGTGCAACCGGAACCGAAACGAGGTCTGATTCCGACAGGCGCGGCGCCGAAGCAACGCCCGCGGCGCGCGCCTGACGGAGGAGAATGCAAATCGCCCCAGGATCGGCGATCCTGTCTGCCGAACGCGCGAGGCGGGCGGCCATGATCGCGCCAAGCACGGTGCGTCCGAGCATGAAGGCGGCTACGATGCAAAAAACGGCGGCGACGAGAGGCCAGGTGTACGCGCGATGGGGCGCCGGGGTTACCGTGGGCGGTGGCGCCGCAGCCGCAGCGACATGGACTTCCGTCGCCGGTTGGCCAACTTCGGTGGAAATGGCAGCCGCAGGCACGGGAGTTTCGCTGTGCTCGGTGCGGCGCGTGACTCGAGCGCGAGGCGCGGGCGAATACTTAACCGGGGCGACGACGGCGTTTGCTTCACTTTTTGCGACAACATAAATCGTTGCCGCGCTGGCCGAAAGGGGCGCAGCGACCGCCGGTGCCGAAGCGGCAGTCGTCTTGACCAAAAGCGCCGCGAACGTCGATGGCACAGGCACCGAAACCGTTGGCAGCGCCAATCCGAGCAACGGCATCGCCAGTGCGGCGTAGAGAACTCCGCTCCAGACGGCCAGGCGAGCCGCAGGATCTTTCACACGCAAGACGCGCAGCGCGATGGCCGCGAGCGCTGCGAGCACCAGCGAGCGCAGCGCCGGATCAACAGCATGCAACAGAAATGAAGAAGACCCATTCGCGATCGAGTGCGGGATCATCGCTAATCTTCCTTTCGCGGCTTGGCGGGCAGTTTGCGAGCTGCTCCGTTTTGAGCGATCTTGCGCGCGAGGCGCTCGAAATCCTTGCGGTCGAGCACATCGTTATCGACCATACCGATCAGAAGTTGCTCTGCCGAGCCGTCACAGAAGCGGTCGATGATGTGCTTGACGGCGCGGACGGCCACGTTTTCGCGGGCCTCGGCGGCGCGATAGATAAAGGTGCGGCCCTCGAGAGTGTGCGAGACGTAGCCTTTCGCTTCGAGGCGCCGGAGGATTGTTCGGATGGTGGACTCTTTCATCGGACGCGAATCAGCCAGCGATTCGCGACAGGCCTCGGCGGTGCAGGGGCCGTTGGTCCAGACGTAGTCCATGACGAGCTGTTCGACTTCGCCAAGATTGCGCGGGCGGTGTGTGTTATTCATTGTAGCGTTACAGTATGTAGCAGATAGGCCGGAACCGTGTCAAGCTCAAAAATAGAGACGCTCCCGGGAGCTTTCCGTTGGCAAGCGGCGGCATTTTTTCTCTGAAGCACTTTTCGTTGGATGCCGGCTTTTTCGCAGAACGAAAAGCGGCGAAGGCGAACGACGAACGGCTGGGGGAATCGCACGGCGACTTTGTGTCCGACAAAAGTCGATTTCTCGTTTACACCACAAAATCAGGAATGTAGTATGTTCGGTTCGCAAGCGAGCTTCTTCCTAAGCGGGGTGGACTCTCTTTGCAGGTTCGTTCGTTCAAGCCGTGGGTGCTTATTGCGGGTGTGCTTGCCGGGCTGCTGGTGTGGCTCGCGATCGAGCACCCTTTGACCGCGCAAACGCCTTCTCCGGCGCCTGTTGAGGACACCGGCGTCTTCACCACGGCCCACAGCAGCGCATCGGATGCAGTGCGCGAGTTTTTCGGGATCCGTCCAACCCCGGTTCAGCCGATCCAATTCACGCACAAGGTGCACCTCGCGAATGGGTTTCAATGCGTGACATGCCACACCGGTGTGGATACCGGACCTGATGCCAACATTCCCGGCACGAATTTTTGCATGACGTGCCACATCGCCATCGCCACCGACAAGCCGGAAATCAAGAAACTCGCGGATTTTCAGGCCAAGGGACAGGATATTCCGTGGATGCGCGTCTACGGATTTGAGCCGGAGGCGCATGTGAAGTTCAACCACGCGCCGCACATTCGCGCCGGCGTCGATTGCGCTACGTGCCACGGCGATATGACCAAGCAGACGACGGCGCAGCGGGCCGTAAACCACACGATGGGCTTCTGCATTTCATGCCACACGACGAAGAATGTTTCGATTGATTGCGTGACGTGCCATTTTTAGGCGGCGGGACAGGGAACTAGCAAATGCAGCGGCGTGACTTTTTCAAAATTACGGCGGCGACCGGCGCACTGACGGTCCTTGAAAGCTGCGGCAACCCGGATCATCAGCTCATCCGGTTTATTCCCGACGAAGATCTGACGCCGGGCGAAGCGACGTGGAAGCCGAGCATTTGCACGATGTGCGGCGCCGGATGCGGAACGCTCGTGCGTGTAATGCAGGCTGAAGCGGAAGTGGTGCGCAATGGCCTGCTCGGCACGATCAAAATGGGCGCCGCAAAAAAGATCGAAGGCAATCCCGCGCATCCGGTGAACAAGGGCCGGCTCTGCCCGCGCGGCCAGGCCGCGCTTCAGGTGACCTATCATCCCGACCGTATAAAGGGGCCGATGGCGCTCAACGGGGCCCGCGGGTCCGGGCTGTATCAATCGATTTCCTGGGATGAGGCGCTCAAGCGGCTGATGGCGCAGCTCAACGCCGTTCGAGAGAACAAAAGCGGGTTGGCCGTTCTTACGGTGCCTCTGCACGGACAGAGACGAGAGGTCGTTTACAGGTTTACCAAAGCGTTCGGGCAAGATGTCCCCGTCGTCGAATTCGAGTTCCTCGACCGCCGGAGCGCTTATTACGCGAACATGCAGAGCTTCGGTTATCACTCGCCGGTTGTCGTGGATTTCTCGCAATCGAACTACGTGCTTTCGTTTGGCGCGGATTTTCTGGGGACGTGGAATTCGCCGGTTGCGCAATCGGTTGGCTACGGCGAGATGCGCAAGGGACGCCCCGGACAGCGTGGGAAGCTCGTGCAATTCGAAGCGCGCGTTTCGCAGACCGGCGCGAACGCAGATGAGCTTGTCGCTTGCCCCCCGGGCATGGAGGGCGCCATGGCGCTTTGCCTGGCGCACGTGATTCTGCGCGATAAATTGCGGCCGATGAGCGCCGGGGGCGCGGCGACCAGCTCGATTCCGGGCTGGACAACCGGACTCACCGATTTTGCGCCGGAAAAAACCGCTGCGCTGGCGCATGTGGACGCGGCGAAACTGGTGCGCATCGCGCATGAGGCAGCGGCTAGCGGACCGGCCGTTGCGATCATTGGCGACATCGCTACGGCGCAGACCAATGGGCTTTTCAACGCGATGGCCGTGAATGCGCTGAACGAGTTGCTGGGCAGTGTGGGGAAGCCGGGCGGAATCCAGTTTTCGGCGCCGTTTGCCGTGGGCGATCACTTGGGATCTTTGTCAATCGCGTCGCAGATTGCCTCGCTCGACCGGTCGACGAAAGTACTGCTGCTCAACGGCGCGAATCCGGTTTTCGCGACGCCAACAGCACAGGGCGTGCGAGAGACTTTGGAGAAGATTCCGTTCATAGCAAGTTTCGGAAGCTTTCTTGATGAGACCAGCATCCTGGCGGACCTCGTTTTGCCGGACAATTCGCCGCTCGAATCGTGGCTCGACGACACACCGGAATCCGGCACAACGCATCTGGTGGCAAGCGTTGCGGCGCCGGTGATGAGCACGTTGCATAACACCAAACCGATGCCGGATGTCTTGTTGAGCGTGGCGCAACAGCTGGGCGGCGACGTGGCCAAAGCGCTGCCTTGGAAGACTTACGACGAAGCCGTCAAAGCTTCCCTCGCCCAGTATCAGAAGCAGACAGGCGGTTCGGTTACCGGCAAGGACGCCGACGATTTCTGGACTAAGGTGCAAGCGGCGGGCGGCTGGTGGAGCGGCGAGAGTGCGGGAATGCCGATTCACGCAAGCGGCAAGGCCAACCCGGCGAAGAATGTCGCTCCTCAATTTGACGGAGACGCCAGCCAATACCCTTTCTATTTCCTGCCCTTTGCTTCACAGATGTTTTACGACGGTTCGCTCGCGCACCTGCCCTGGATGCAGGAAGCGCCCGATCCGCTTTCGAGCGCCATGTGGAGCACCTGGGTCGAGATCCATCCGCAAACGGCGCAGAAGCTCGGTATCGCGCAGGCGGATCTGCTCGAAGTGACGTCGCAGCACGGTACGCTGCAAGCGCCTGCCATGATTTCGCCCGGAATTGCGCCAGACGCAATCGCGATGCCGCTCGGACAAGGACACGAACAATATACGCGCTACGCCAGTGGTCGCGGCGCGAATCCGATTTCGATTCTCGCTCCCTTGACCACCGAAAACGGCGCGCTGGCGTGGGGCGCAACGCGCGTGAAAATTTCAAAAGCGGGTAAAGGCAAGCTGATCCTGTTCGGCGGCAGCCTGAGAGAAGCCGACATCCAGAACGAACCAAGGTAGAGCGTATGAGAGGGGCTACGTAGATGGCGCGGCAATGGGGAATGGTGATAGATCTGGACCGCTGCACGGGCTGCGAGGCGTGTGTCGTTGCCTGCCGCGCGGAAAACAACATCGCCACCGTGGGCGACGATCAGGCCGCGCGCGGCCGCGCGATCCACTGGCTTCGCGTGGAGCGCTATTACGAAGGGGATTTTCCCGACGTCAAAGTGAAATTCATGCCGGTCATGTGCCAGCAGTGCGGCGCCGCGCCCTGCGAGCCGGTCTGCCCCACGTTTGCGAGCTATCACACCGAAGAAGGGCTCAACGGCCAGATTTACAACCGCTGCATCGGCACTCGCTATTGCTCGAATGCATGCCCTTACAATCTGCGCTTTTTCAATTTTTACAATGCCTCGTGGGACAAGCCACTTGACTTGCAACTGAATCCCGATGTTTCCGTGCGCGGTGTGGGCGTGATGGAAAAATGCACGTTCTGCGTGCAGCGCATCAAGGCCAGCGAGATCCAGGCCGAAGCCGAGAAGCGTCCGCTGAAAGATGGCGAAGTGCGGCCCGCTTGCGTGCAGAGCTGCCCCACCCGGGCGATGGTTTTCGGCGATTTGAATGATCCGACGAGCGAAGTCGCGCGACTGGCGCGTTCGAACCGCGCGACGAAGCTCCTCGAGGAAGTGGGAACACTGCCGCAGGTCACATACTTGAAACGGGATTCCTGGAATGGCGCAGAAAACTCCTGAACAGATTAATGACGATCTGCTGCGCCCGCTGCAAGCGACGTCGCTTAAGTACAAGCTCATCCTAGCGTTTTTCTTCGCGATCGTTGTCGCGGCAGGGCTGGCGTTCGCCCACCAGATCGACTACGGCATAGGCGTCGCCGGAATTCGCCGGCCCGTTTTCTGGGGCTTCTACATCACGAATTTCGTTTTCTGGATCGGCTTGAGCCACGCAGGCACGCTGATTTCGGCGATCCTGCGGCTTTGCAACGCAACCTGGCGGCGTCCCGTGACGCGCTGCGCCGAAGTAATTACGGTCTTCGCGCTGTCGATCGGCGCGACGTTTCCGGTGATTCACCTGGGGCGCCCGTGGCTCGCGTTCTGGTTGTTCCCCTATCCCAGCGAACGCGGCATCTGGCCCAACGTTCGTTCGCCCCTGCTGTGGGACTTTTTCGCCATCAATACCTACCTGCTCGGCAGCGTCACGTTTTTGCTGCTGCCGATGATTCCCGATTTTGCGCTGGTCCGTGACCGCGCGATGGGCTTTCGCAAAAAAATCTATTCCGCGCTTTCCCTTGGCTGGACCGGTACGCCGAAACAGTGGCACCGGCTGGAAACGGCCATGCACATCATGGCGATCGCCGTGATTCCGGTGGCCGTGTCGGTGCACAGCATCGTTTCGTGGGACTTCGCCATGGCGCCCGTGCCGATGTGGCATTCGACAATTTTCGCGCCGTATTTCGTCGCGGGCGCGATCTTCAGCGGCATCGCGGCACTGATCATTGCCATGGCACTGCTGCGGAAGTTCCTGCACCTTGAGGAATATCTGCTTCCGATCCATTTCGAAAACCTTGGCAAACTGCTGTTGGTGATGAGCCTGCTGTGGTTTTATTTCGTCGCCTCCGAGCGGCTCACGGCATGGTATGGCAACGAGCCTTCCGAAATGACTGTTCTCCTGCTCACGCAGCGCGGATCGTTTTCGCCGCTCTTTTGGACAATGGTATTTTGCAACTTCCTGATTCCGTTTCCGATTCTGGCGATCAAGAAATTCCGGACGATCACGGGCTGCGTGATCGCGTCGATCGGCGTCGTGATCGGCATGTGGCTCGAACGCTTCCTGATCATCGTGCCGTCGCTTTCGCGCAAATATTTGCCCTATGCTTGGGTCACGGCTCCGTACCGGCCGACGTGGGTTGAGCTGACGATCACGGCGGGTACTTTTGCGGCGATGGTGATGCTCTACATGCTGTTTTCGAAGTTCATCCCGATCATTTCCGTCTGGGAACTGAAAGCTGGACAGCATCCGGAAGCAGAAGGTGCCGTGACAGGACACAAGTTGCCGGCGGGCAGCGAGGCGGGAGCGGACTGATGGCGGCGCCTGACACAATTTACGGACTTTTCCCCGGTCCCGCCGCGGCCGAGCGCGGTATGAACGCGTTGCGTGACGCGGGAGTGGCGCGCGAAAAGATCGTGGTGATGTCCGACGAGCCGTTTGAGGAATACGAGTTCACGCGCACCGAGCGCAACGTGACCATGTATCGGCTCGCGGCTTGCGGCGGAATCGTGGGCGGCACGCTGGGCTTTTTGCTTGCGCGCTACATGCAGGTCGCCTATCGATTCCCGTTGATCACGGGCGGAATGCCGCTGGTATCCCCGTTTCCTACCGGGATCGTAACGTACGAACTGACCATGCTTTCAGCGATCGTGACCACGGTGATCACGCTCCTTGTTACCACCAGCCTGCCGAATTGGAAGCCGAAGGTTTACGACGAGGAAGTCTCGCACGGGTTAGTGTTGATCGGCGTGGTCGATCCGCCGGAAGGGGCGCGCGCCGATCTTGAAAGCCGGTTGCAGCGCGCCGGAGCCGCCAAGATCAAAGGCACCGGCCGCTTCGCGCGCAACTAACTCTCAAAGAACAATGCGATCGCTCACGGGCACAACCGCCCTGCGGCTGGACGACTTTTTCGGCACGGGCGCGCAATTCCGGTTTAATCCGCAGAGCATCTACGATCTGGGCGTTGCCGGGCGGAAGGCTCGGAAATCCATCAAAGCACTCCCAGGACTCAATCCCTGCGACGCTTCGCGCCTGCCGAGACCTGACTTGGCGGGCTAGGGAGCTTTCGGAGCCGAAGGTGGCTTCAGGCAACCGCTGGTCGTTTTCCTGTTTTGCAATTGCGGGGGGCTGCGCTATTCTCGGTTCGGCTTCGATTCATTTTCGCCGGGGGGAATATTGCGCT
>DATMLZ010000021.1:0-10058 GCA_035569955.1 Candidatus Acidiferrum sp. | reverse complement strand
TCCCCCTTACTCATCCCCGTCCGCCCCAATCTGACCTCCTCTCGGAGGTCACATTAAGGGGACATTTTTAACGAGGACACTAGGGGACATTATCAATGTGGTTCAACACCTTGGGGGCGACTTTACGAAGTGGCAGGAAGTGAAGCGGTGACGGGGAAGACGTCTTCGGTGGCGATGACCGGACCAAGGGTGGTTTCGGTCCAGAGCGACTTGTCGGCAAGCAGGCGCGTCACCAGTTGCGTGTGCAGCGCGTGGCCCGCCTTGTAAGCCTCGACGCGCGCAAGAAGTGGCAGACCAACCAGCGCGAGATCGCCGATCAGGTCGAGCGCTTTGTGGCGGCCGAATTCATCGTCGAAGCGGAGCGGTCCATTCATCACACCATCGTCGGTGAGCACGATGGCGTTCTCAAGCGAGCCGCCGCGGATCAAGCCCATCGATCGAAGGGGTTCGATCTGGCGTTCGAAGCAGAAGGTTCGCGCGCGCGCAAGCAGGTGCCCGAAGCTCTCCGGGCTAACGCTCAACTCGACTTCCTGCCTTCCGACCAGAGGGTGCGGGAAATCGACGTAGCAGCGAACCGAAAACTCGTCGGCCGGGTAGATGCCGATGCGGCGGTCTTCTTCGATTACCTCGAGCGGTCTGAGCACTTTCAGGTAACGGCGCTTGCGACGCAGTTTGCGGACCCCGGCGCGTTCCAGCATTCGCATGAACGGCTCAGCTGAACCGTCCAGGATGGGAATTTCGATCGAGTCAATGTTGATGAAAACGTTGTCGATCCCGCAGGAATATAGTGCGGCAAGCAGATGCTCGGTGGTCGAGAGCAATACGCCTTGTTTCATCAGGCTTGTGGCGTAGCTCACCCGGGCTACGTTCCGGACATGAGCCTCAATCTGGAAGTCGTCAAGATCGGCGCGCCGGAAAACGATGCCGGTATCGGCCGGAGCCGGTTCGAGGCGTACGCTGCCGCGAACAGCCGTGTGCAGTCCGACCCCCTCAGCCTCGACGGGCCTTTGAATCGTCAGTTGGTTTGACACAGGTGGCAATCTAGCGCACTCAGGATGCCGTTTGAATGAGTAAGTAAGTCACTTAAATCCAGCCGCTTACATAATACTCGATGGCCAGGGGATTTAAGTGGTGTTGTAAATACACAACACAATTTGAGGTTCTAATGTGTCGCGCTTGGCACACAATGGCGAAACCACGGCGTAGGCGGATGAATTCGGCCTTATTGGCACCTACTCATGATATTCCAAGCACGAAATGTTCATTCTCGGGGAACATTTCATGCACGCAACGCTATTCGAGCGTGATGCTGCCTTGCGCGTATTCACAGACACCCTTCGGCAATATCGCGAGCGCGCTGTATGGCTTCGGGGAGTTCACAGGGTTTTTTGGTACTGTTGTTTGAGCGGTTTGGCGAGCGTAAAATGGTAATTTGTGACTGATCCCATGGCCGCCCCATTCAACATTCTCTCGAACCCTACGCCTCCGGACCTGACTCCCGGCGCAACCCATCCCCGGCCTTCTTGGCTGCGGGTGCGCTTTTTCGGCGGCGAGAATTATCAGGAATTGAAGCGCATCATGCGGACGCTAGACCTGCACACGGTCTGTGAAAGCGCGCGATGCCCCAACATGGGCGAATGCTGGGAGCATCGCACCGCGACTTTCATGATCCTGGGCAACATCTGCACGCGTGCCTGCGGCTTTTGTGCCGTGCCCAGCGGAAAGCCGCTCGGTCCGCCGGACCAAGACGAGCCCGAACGTGTCGCGGAAGCCGCGGCGCGAATGGGCTTGCGCTACGCCGTCGTAACCTCGGTGAATCGCGACGATCAACCCGACGGGGGCGCCTCGATTTTCGCGCGGACGATCGCGTCAATTCGTGAACGCGTGCCGGGGTGCCGTGTCGAAGTGCTGATCCCCGATTTTCGCGGCGATTGGCAGGCGCTTGAAACGCTGATGGCCGCCAAGCCTGACATTCTCAATCACAACATGGAAACCGTTCCGCGTCTTTATCGCCGCGTGCGCAAGGGCGCGGTCTACGAGCGGTCGCTCGAATTGCTGCGCCGCGCGCGGGAGATTTCGCCGCGAACTCCGACCAAAACCGGAATGATGCTTGGACTCGGCGAAACGCGCGAAGAGGTTTTGTCGGCGATGGAAGAAATCGCCGCGCAGGGTACGCACATTCTCACGCTCGGGCAATATTTGCAGCCAACGCCGGAGCATCTTCGGATCGAACGATTTGTTCACCCGGACGAATTCGCCGAATACAAACGCCTCGGCGAGCAGATGGGCTTCAAACACGTCGAAGCCGGACCTCTTGTACGCTCTTCCTATCACGCCTTCGAGCAGGAAGAGTCGGCGCGCGCCTGAAAGTCGTTTTCCCCGCCTCTAATTGAGCGTCTTCAGGAACGAATTTGCGATCTGTTTCACGCGCTCGGCGCAAGCCGAATCGGCTGTCGGAGCGTCCGCCGCCAGACGAAAGTACTGTGCGGCTTTTTCTTTTTGACCAATTTCGGCGGTCAGATTTCCAACAAGCAGCAGAAAAATCGGATTGTGCGGGTACGATTCGACCAGAGGTTGAGCAACCTCGAGCGCGTCCGCATAGCGCAGGTCAAAGGTGCGCAAATTCTTGGCCAGGTAGTAACGCGCATCGACGGCAAATAGCACGCCGTGCGCGGCGCCCTCCCTCATCTGGCGAATCCCCTGCGCCTTGTCGCCTCCGGGAATGCCCATGAAGAAGCGCAACACTTTCACGATCGCCGAAAGCGAATCGACATAATAATTGTAGAGGCCCAGGCCCGCCGTAGCGTCGGGCGTATCGGGATCGATCTGCAAGGCGCGCAAGAATTCGGCGCGTGCGGCAACTCCTGCGTGCGCGACGTTGCGATGCTCGTCCCTCTGGTTGTAAACGCGGGCCTTGAGCGCGTAGCCAAGTCCGGCGTATACGTGCATTTCGGCTGTGTCTGATTTTTCAATCTGCTCTTTGGCGAGCGCGACGACTTTGTCTGCGAGTGCCAGATAGCGGTCATGCGACGGGCGCTTGCCGTGCGCAAAATCGTCGACCATTCCCCACTTGATCTGGCAGGCGGCGCAGTAGATGTTCCACCAATCCGCCTCGGCTTCGAGCAAATAGCCAAGCGGATGGTCAGGCTGGTCCTCCTCGATCTGGCGGACAAGCGGCAGCGCCGATTCCGGTTCGCCGCCATAGATGTAGGCCATGGCCCGCTGGGCCTCGGGCGGAAGTCTAATTTCCCCGGCACGCACACGCGGCATGGCTAAAAGGACGACCGCGACGCCAAGACAAACGCGCGACAGCTGCCGCGGCCATCGGCTGCCTACCGCGACCTTGAATAATTTTGTCCTGCCCTGCCGCCTGCAAGCGTTCGGTCTCATCTGATTGAGGGCCACGCAAATATGGTAGCCCAGCGCGGCTCAGTTTCGCGCGGGCGGTTCATGTTTTGCTGGTATTCTCGGCGTTCCCTAGAGGGCGGCTTGGCTCGATCCGAACAACTCGAACGTGGCCTCGGACTTAGAGAAGCGACCGCCCTGAATATGACCTTTATGGTCGGCATCGGGCCGTTTGTTGTCGTGCCGATCGTGGTGCAGTCGATGGGCGGACCGCAATCGCTCGTTGCATGGGTGCTCGGTTCGTTGCTCGCCGTTTTCGACGGCTGTGTCTGGGCCGAACTTGGCGCGGCCATGCCGCAAGCCGGAGGCAGCTACGTCTTCCTGCGGGAAGCCTACGGGCCGGAGCGCCTGGGCCGGTTGATGTCGTTCCTTTACATCTGGCAGACGCTTTTCCAGGGGCCGCTGAGCATTGCCTCAGGCGCGCTGGGTTTTGCGGACTACTCGACCTACCTCACGTCGCAGTCTCGGCAAATCAGCCGAATCCTTCACCCGCTCGGCACGCACGCCGACAGCGTTATCGCGGGGGTCGTCGTGCTGCTCGCCGTTGTGCTCCTTTACAGACGGATTCAGACCATCGGACGCATCTCGATCGTTCTGTGCATCGTCGTTGTCGGCACGATTTTGTGGCTGATCTACGGCGGCGCAACGCATTTGCAGCCGAGTCTGATCCTTTCGTTTCCGCCTGGCGCGTGGAATCTTTCGTGGATTTTCTTTGCCGGCCTCGGCCATGCCACCGTGCAGACGGTCTACTCGTATCTGGGCTACTACAACGTCTGCAACCTGGGCGGCGAAATGAAAAACCCCGAGCGCAACATTCCGCGCGCGATTTTTCTTTCGATCTTCGGGATCTCGCTGCTCTATTTCGCGATGCAGACCAGTATTCTCGGGGTCATTCCGTGGCGCGAAGTTGAGCAGACCAAAGCCGTGGTCAGCCTTTTTGTCGAGCGCGTTTACGGCGGCGCCTGGGCCGATCTAGCGACGGCGCTCATCTTGATTACAGCGTTTGGCTCGGTATTTTCGGCGACGCTCGGGTATTCACGCGTGCCATACGCGGCCGCGCAAGACGGCAATTTCTTCGCGATCTTCGGGCGGCTCCATGAAAAGGGCCGGTTTCCCTACGTTTCGCTGCTGGCATTGGGCGCGGTGGCTATCCTGTTCAGCCTTTCGCTCAGCCTGCGAGACTCGATCCGCTCCATCCTTGCCATGCGATGCATCATCCAATTCGTCGGTCAGGCGGCCGGGCTCGTTTTATTGCGGCGACGATGGGGCGTCGGGCGTTTGCCGTTCCGGATGTGGTTCTATCCGTTACCTGTGGCAATCGCGATTGTCGGTTGGACCGCGATTTTTATTTCCACCGGGTCAAAGCCGATGATCGCCTCGACCGCTGCGGCTTCCGCGGGAATTCTTGTATATTTGGTGCGCGCAAGATGGCTTCGCCAATGGCCGTTCGAGGGGGTCGCATGACAAAGCGTGGACTTGCAAAAGTGGCGGGCGTTGTCTGGCTGGCTGCGATGGGATTGTTCATGTCAATTGTTTCGGCGCAGTCCGGACCCGGCACACCACTGGCGGAATCGGTCGAAGCGATCAATCAATCGCGCGTGGCCACGCGGATCCTTTACATCACCGCGCACCCGGACGACGAAGACTCGGGCCTGCTGGCCTATCTGGCCCGCGGCGTCGATGCGGATGTTTCGCTGCTCACCTTGACGCGCGGGCAGGGCGGGCAAAACGCCGTCGGCCCCGAGCAGGACGGCCAGCTCGGCGTCGTTCGTACGACCGAACTTCTTTCTGCAGGCAGTCACTATGGCGTGCGTCAGTTTTTCACCCGCGTGATCGATACGGGCTTTTCGAAGAGCCCACAGTGGACCATGGCGATTTGGGGCGACCAGCTTCCAATGGAAGACATGGTTCGCGTGATTCGCACACTCCGGCCCGACGTCGTAATCAATGGCTGGGGGGGCGTGCGCAACGGACACGGCCAGCATCAAACCAGCGGAATTCTCACGCCGACCGCAGTAGCCAACGCGGCCGATCCCACGAAATTCCCCGAGCAGATCAAGGAGGGTCTGCCCGCTTGGAAAGTTCCTCTCGAACTACGCCCTGCAAATTCCGGATTCGGACCCGGCGGTAACGGAGGTGGCCGGGGAGCGGGAGCAAACGGTGCCGCGCCGGCAGCGGGACGGGCGCCAGCTCCGGCTGCACCACCAACGCCAAGTGTTTCGGTTCCCACCGGGGATATTTCGCCGCTTTGGGGAGTCAGCTACGTCGCCATGGGCGCCGTAGGTCACGGCCAGCAGCCTTCGCAAGGAACGCCTCAACTTTTTGGCGGTGGCTTCCGGCGCAATTCGAATCTGGTCATCGAAACGCCGCAGGGTACGCCGGATGGCGTGTTTGATCCTGGGAGGTTGCACGAATCGATCACTTCTCTCGCTGCGCGCTATCCAAGTTTACAGTCGATGATGACCGAGCCACTTGCGTCCGCCGACCAAGCGCTCGCCACGGCTGCGACACAAGAGCTTGCGCTGGACCGCTCGGCTGCCGCGCATTCGCTGGCGACTGCGGCGAAACGGGTCGCCGCTTTGCGCGATCAGGTAGCCGGGCAGAGCGGTGAGGAGAAAGCGCAAGCACTGTTCGATCTTGATCGGCTGCACGGAAAGATCGATCACGCGCTGGTTGCAGTGGTCTCGCCATCGATCGCACTCAATGCGGACCGGCACGAACTGGTTGCAGGCGAAACGCTTTCTGTGACCGCCAATTTGACCGACAAGTTGGCGGTCGATGCCCAGGCGCCGATGGAGTCCTCGACTCTGGAAGTACCGGACGGTTGGACTGTTTCATCCCCGACACGCCAAGGCAACGGCCCGTATCGCTTCACGGTGACGATTCCTGCCGGCGCGAAAGAGCCGACGCTCTCCCTATGGGAACAGATCATCCCGTTTCCAACGCCCCTGGTTCGCTTCGTCCTGCCGGTCACGCTTGACGGCTACACGTTCAAAGTGGAACGAAGCGTGGAATTTTCCGAAGCGAAGACCACGAAGGTAGAAATCGACCCGCTCGAAATGGTCCCGGCCGTGACGCTCACCGCCGAGCAACCGGAAATCATGGTTTCAGCCAAACACGCCTCGGCGCCGATAAAACTGTTTGCGCGGGTGCGCTATCACGGCGCGCAAGCCGCGAAAGTTTCAATCGGTGTCGACCTGCCCAAGGGCTGGAGCGTGCAGCCGATTGCGCCGCTCGATTTTTCTGCGGCCGGCGACCAGCTCGTGCGTTACGTGATTACGCCCCCCGCTTCGGTCGACCCGGGTGCCTACCCGTTGCACCCCTATGCAAAAATCGGCGACGAAACGTTCCGCACGTCGCTTGAACCGATCCCCACGCTGCCTTCGCGCGATTGGAGCGAACCGAACGACGCAACGGTCCACGTTCTTAATCTGAACATGTCCGCAAATCTGCACATCGGCTACATCGCCTCAGACAATGATCCGTTGCCGGGCATTCTCCGCCAGTTGGGAATTCAAGTCGACCTGCTCGATGAGGCCGCGCTCGCGTTCGGCGATCTCGGCCACTTTGACGCGATCGTGGTAGGTATTCGCGGATACGAGTTGCGGCCAGACGTCGCACGCGCAAACCCGCGCCTGCTCGACTACGTGAAAACGGGCGGAACAGTGCTCGCGCAATACGAACGCGAGCCCGCCTGGGGACCGGACGGGAAAGGCCCGTATCCGTCGAAAATGGACAACAGCAAGTCCAACACATTTGCGCGGACGACCGATCCGAGTTCGCCGGTCGAATTTCTTGCCCCGCAGAATCCGTTGCTGAACACGCCCAACAAAATTACGCAAGATGATTTCAAAGGATGGGTGCAGGAGCGCGGCACGTATTATTTGGATTCGTGGGACTCGCACTACGTGCCGATTCTCGGCGTGCAGGATCCCAATGAACCGGTCGTGAACGGGTCACTGGTCTACGCTCGTTACGGCAAAGGCGTTTACATTTACACGGGACTGGTCTTCTTCCGCGAACTGCCGGCGGGCGTACCTGGCGCGTACCGGTTGTTTGTCAATCTGATCAGCCAAACGCCGCACGCTGCGGCGCAGAAGTAGTCCGGACCCGCAACCCGAACGCTGGCGCGCAAACATCCGGACTCTTGCTCGGGCGAGGCAGGCCGGGGGGCACACCCAAAGCGAATGACAACGCAGCAAGAGGGCTTCGGTGAACTAGAAGTTCTCGAAGCCCTGATACACCCAGAGTCCCGCGACGATCGCGAGCAGAACTCCGGATACGATCATCAGCGCCATCAGCGGCCGATGTAACTTCTCGATCCTTTGAACGATCAGCCGCTGCTCGCTGGCGATGTGCTGCTGGGCGGCATCGAGAAAGAGCTGATCCTCTTCCCGATTTTCCAGAGCGCTCTTATACATCATCAGGCAGATCAGTACGACCGTGACCACACCCCAAACGGCAAGTAGCACGTAAATCACGTTTTGCATGGAGCCCACGACTACCTCCTCGCCCGCTGGAGTTGTGGTCAGGTCCTCAGAAGAAGATCGGCCGCTCAAGCAGGCCCGGGACTATCCAGTTTGGCCGGATTATGACCCCGTTGGGTGGGGGTAAGTCAAGCCCGGCGTCTGTGGCCATAGCAACAGCCTACTTGCCCCAGGCAGATTGACAGCATATTCTCACCCTTCCGCGGTCGAGAGAACTCTCACCGCAAGGACCTTTTCCCACATGCCCGGCGCAACGGCGGTTCGAATCAGCAAGGAATTTTCGATCGATTCCCTCACCTTTGACGAGATCGAGGTTCCGCAGCCAGGACCCGGACAGGTTCTGGTCGCGATCAAGGCTGTCTCGCTCAACTATCGGGACCTGCTTGTCGTCACCGGCCGCTACAACCCGAATTTGCCGCGCCCGCTCGTCATCGGATCAGACGGCGCAGGCGAAGTCGTTGCTCTCGGTGAGGGCGTGCACAGGTTCACGCCGGGTGACCGCGTGATGGGATCGTTTTTTCAGAATTGGTTTCGCGGCGGGATCGATCGCGACGCGGCGCCATCGGCGCTCGGCGGGTCGATTGACGGCGTGCTCACGACGCTGCGCGTTTTTGACCAACGCGGCCTGGTGCCCATGCCTGCGCATCTCGGTTACGAAGAGGCCTCGACCTTTCCTTGCGCCGCCTTAACCGCATGGAACGCGCTGGTTCGGACGGCCCATTTAAAAAGCGGTGACACCGTTTTGCTTCTGGGCACTGGAGGTGTCTCGATATTCGGCCTGCAATTTGCCGTGATGCACGGGGCTCGCTCGATCATCACCTCCGGCAGCGACGAAAAACTCGCACGTGCAAAATCGCTTGGCGCCTCCGACGCGATCAACTATAAAAAGACGCCGGAATGGCAGAAGGAAGTGATGCGCCTTACAGCGAGCCGCGGCGTTGACGTCGTGCTGGAGGTCGGCGGTGCCGGCACTTTACCGCGATCGTTGCGTTCGGTGAGGCCGGGCGGGCAGGTCGCTCTGATCGGGGTCCTGGCCGGAATTGCAGAACCGCTGAATCTTGGTCCGATCATTCACAGCAGCATCCGATTGCAGGGGATCTATGTGGGTTCGGTTGAAATGTTTGAAGACATGAACCGCGCAGTCGCGACGCACAAGGCCAAGCCCGTGATCGATCGCACGTTTGGATTCAGCCAGACACGGGAAGCGCTTCGCTATATGGAAAGCGCACAGCACTTCGGAAAAATTGTAATTCGCGTGGCCGATTAAACGCAGGCAGCTCTATTCGTCTGGAAATTTCACTCCCCAGAAATTGCGCCCCGGATAGAGCATCTCGACGCCAAGCTCGAAAAGTCCGTCTTTCTTCTGAGAACTCACCTGCACGACCCGGAATTCGCGGTGTTCCTGTGAAATACCGTGGCGAAGTTCGATGCGCGAACCCAATTCCGGGGAGAACGAAGCGCGCAGCAGCGCTCCGGTGCGGCTTACGGCAAGTACTTCGGCGGTGTGATCGTTCGCCGCATCATCGGAACCAGGTCGCGGCGACACGACGTTCACCGGAATGCGGGTTCTTACGCGGCTTGAACGACGCCGCTCCAGCATGGCACGAGCGGTTGCCATGTGACTCCCTCCTGTTTGTCCGTGAGCCCTTCGGGCAGCCTATGGCGTCCGGCGCCGTCCGTCAATAGGACTTTCCCCGACTGGCACGTTTTGGAAACACCGTCGGCAGGCTTTGACAAATCATTCGCCGCGGCGCAGGATGTGCTCGCAAGACCGCGCAGCGTCCGCCCATAACCCGTACATGGCGCCAGGAGGCGCTCCGATGTCAGCCGATCAGCACGAATACTCGAAGGACGGCACGACCGTTGTCTGGAAGCCGTCGCTCTGCATTCATTCGGCAAAATGCGTTCTCGGCCTGGGATCAGTGTTTAATCCCCAGGCTCGTCCGTGGATCAACATGGATGCGGCACCGGGAGAGCGCATCGTCGAGCAAGTGAAAAAATGCCCGTCCGGAGCACTTTCCTATCGCCGTTCCTGAGTTCGGGCGAGGCCCGAACAGGACTGTCTGTTTGACAAACCCCTGCTTGCACGGCAAGATAACACTTGCCTCGCAGGTCCACACGACGTGCCCAAGTGGCGGAATTGGCAGACGCGCTAGCTTCAGGAGC
>DATMLZ010000020.1:0-7033 GCA_035569955.1 Candidatus Acidiferrum sp. | reverse complement strand
TCCGGCCGTTACAGCACGAACATGAACGAGCGAACCACGCTCGCTACGGAACTGAACGTTTTTGCGAATTTCAATCCCACGCTGCCAAAATCCTATCGTGATTCGAAGTTTCTTTTTCTCGGGAACATCGATCCCACGCTTCAGCGATCTGTCGTCGAGCAAATGACTCGCAAGCCGGCCGTCGTCGGCTTGGACACGATGAACTACTGGATCAGCGGCACGCCCGAATCTCTTCGCCAGACTCTCAAGCGGGTCGATATCCTCACAATCAACGACGACGAAACGCGACAGCTCACCGGCGAACACAACTTGCTGCGCGCCGCGAAAGCCGTCTTCAAGCTGGGACCCAAAACGCTGGTGATCAAGCGCGGCGAACACGGTGCGCTCATGATCCATGACAAGTTCATCTTTTCGGTGCCGGCATTCCCGCTCGAGGAGGTAAAGGACCCGACGGGAGCGGGAGACAGCTTTGCAGGCGGATTTATGGGTTATCTGGCCAGTGTCGGACGCGTCAACGAACGCACGCTGCGTTCGGCGATGGTCTACGGCTCGGTGGTCGGCAGTTTCACCGTCGAGCGTTTCGGCATTGACCGGCTGGGTACCGTGACGCGCCGGGAGATTGCCGCTCGCGCGAAACTTTTCTCAAAGCTCACGGCGTTCACGCTCTAGCGCGCGGCAGTGCGTGCCGGCGGCAACCATTTTCCCCCCTGCCGAATCCGAGTTGACGGCCTGCGCGTGAGGGTGTTATCAATTTCAGTCCCCTTGTGGCGTAATTTCGGGCTATGCACGGCTTCCGCTTGTGATTTCCCGGCCGCCGAGTGCCTGGCGGCTTCGGGACCCCAGGAAGTTCATCAGGAGGAGAGATTTGAAGCGTTCGGGTTGGGCCGTGCGCGCAGTCGCGGCGATGGGTTTGCTGGTCTGTGGCTGTGGAAGCGGCTCTTTCAATCCGACGCCCGGTGTGACCGCCCTTTTTCCTCCTCAGGTCACGGCTGGAAGCGCGTCGTTCACCCTTTTTCTCAGCGGCAATAATTTTCAGTCGACTACGACCGCGCAGTGGAATGGCGTGAATCGTCCGGCTGTGTTCAACGATTCAAGCGGCCAAATGGCCATGACGATTCTTGACACCGACGTTGCGAATCCAGGCACGGGCCAGATCACTGTAGCTAATCCCGCTCCTGGCGGCGGCTTGCAGCAGAACGCCGTCTCATTTGTGATCAATCCTGGTGCCGTGAACGGTCCGGTGATCACGACCGTCTCGCCGGCAAGTGCGACCGTAGGCGGCAGCGCTGCCGTCTCGATCACGGTGGCCGGTACGAATTTTGTTTCAACCGATCAAATCTCGTTTAACGGCACTCCGCTTACGACAACGGCGTCCGGTACCCCGGTGCAATTAAACGCCACGATCCCCGCCGAAGATCTGTCGGCGACAGAGCTCGCCAGCATAGCCGTGCAAACCAACACCGCGACGATTGCATCGCCGTCAGTGAAATTTCCGATCGGGCCGTCATCGAATCCGTCGCCAAGGCTCACCTCTATCGCGCCTACCAGCACAAAGATCGGCACTGTCCCGCCCGGGGCGTATCTGCTTCTCACAGGCACTGGTTTTGTCCCTGGATCGGTTGTGAATTTCAATTCCTCTCCGCGGCCGACGGGATATTCGAGCTCAACTCAACTGGCCGTCAGCGTGCTGTCTTCGGACGTCGCTGCCGGCGGCACAATCTCGGTCACGGTGACGAATCCGAATCCTGGCGGAGGCAATTCGTCGTCCGCCAGTTTCTCTGTGCAGTAAGCTTCCTCTCGCAAATGCTTTGCCGCCCTGGACTCTGCAGCGGACGTGTGTGATTATTTCGGCGCAAATAATTTCGCTCAGCAAGGTTGGGAGGCACTTTCATGGACAGGCGGAAATTTCTCGGTTCAGCGCTGGCTTCAGGAGCTGTCGCCGCGAGTGCTACGCCATTGCGTGCTGCGCAGCAAGCCGCGAGCGCGGCTCCGCGCGAATATTACGAGCTCCGCCGCTACCACATCATTTCCGGCCCGCAGAAGCAGCTCGCCGACGGTTATTTTCGCGACGCGCTGATTCCCGCTCTCAACCGGCTCGATATCAAACCAGTGGGTGTGTTCAACACTTCCATCGGCTCGGAGGGGCCATCCTGCTACGTGTTGATGCCTGCCGCCCGCGCCGAAATTCTGATCACCGCCGAAGCGCGTCTTGCCGATGACGCTGAATACCAGAAAGCCGCCGCGCCGTTCCTCAACGCGCCTGCTCGCGATCCCGGCGCGATTCGCATGGAGAGTTCCTTGCTCTACGCCCTCGAAGCACTGCCGAAAATGACTCTGCCTCCGACCACCGGCGCGCGTTTTTTCGAGCTGCGCACCTACGAATCCACCACTGATCAGGACCACAAGCGCAAAGTCGAAATGGTCAACGTGGGCGAGCTCCCGATTTTCAAGAAGGCCGCGTTCTGGCCCATCTTCATGGGGGACACAATCATCGGCGGCCGCCAGCCGAACTTGACGTACATGATCGGTTTCCCGACGCTTGCCGACCGCGAAAAGAACTGGGCAGCGTTTACCGGCTCGCCCGAATGGAAAGCGCTCGCGGGGAGTGAGCGCTACGGGTTCGAACCGCTGGTTTCCAACGTCGATAACGAAATCTTATCGCCAGCGGCTTATTCGCAAATCTAGCCGGAGAAAAACGCCGCCTTGGCGCTCCCAAACCTCGATCGAATAGGTCTTCATTAGGCACATTCGCGCCGCGCCGGCTAGTTCACGCATGCGCCCAACTGGACTCGCTTCGCAAAATTCCTTATTCTGAATTCTTGTCCATGCCGCGACCTCTCAAGCCACCTCCAGTGAGATCAGGTGATACCGTGCGGCTCGTCTCGCTGGCGAGCCCGATCAAAGAACATTTGCTCGAGCAAGGCTGCGAAGAAATCATCCGTCTCGGCCTCCAGCCCCAGCTGAACGAACGCGCGGTCCTGGCACGCACGAGTTTCTTCGCGGGCTCGCCCCGTTCGCGCCTTGAATCGCTGTTCCGTGGCCTGGACGAACAACACTCGCGCGCGCTCTTCTGCACGCGTGGCGGGTACGGTTCAACGTATTTGCTCGAAGGATTGGCTTCGAGCGTTTTGCCCACCGCGCCCAAAATTCTGCTCGGCTGCAGCGACATCACCTCGGTCCAGATTTTCTTGTGGGAGAAATATGGTTGGGTCACGTTCTACGGTCCGATGGTGGCCACGAATTTTTGCCGCGGCGCAGGCGTCCCCCACGGGTATGACCGAGAAAGCCTGCTCGCTGCGTTGAACGAAACGGCCAGCGGCTGGACGATCAACCTGCAAGGCGAATCGCTCATTCCCGGTGACGCGATCGGCGTCGTTCTCGGCGGATGCCTTACGCTGATCGAAACCAGCCTGGGTACGCCGTGGGAGCTCAAGACGGACGGCGCAATTCTTGTCCTCGAAGATCGCGGCATGAAACCTTATGCGGTCGATCGCGCATTGACGCATCTGCGGCAGGCTGGAAAATTTCGCAACATCACCGGCGTCATTCTCGGCGATTATCCTGAAGGGGAAGTTTCCGTCGGCGAAGAGACCGTGCGCGACGTCGCGCGGCGCATTTTCGGCCCGCTCGATATTCCCGTCGTATGGGGCGCGCCGATCGGACACACATCCCGGCCCATGCTCACGTTGCCGCTCGGTGTTCGCGGACGGCTCGTGTCAGACGAACTCTCGGGTGCAACGCGCCTGGAAATTCTGGAGCCCGCCTGCCGCGAGTAGCTGGTACAAGCGGCCCGCAATTAAAGGGGGGCGAGTTTTGGCTTCGACAAATCAAGGGCGGCAGAGTACGGGGCTTTCGCCCCTGAGGCACCTTTTCAAATGATCGGCAAACCGCAAGCAGGTCACATCCACATGCTCGGCATCGCTGGCGCTGCGATGGCGCCGGTTGCGGGCATGCTGCGCGATCGCGGTTTTCGCGTCACTGGCACCGATGTCAACGTCTACCCACCTGCATCCACGCTGCTCGGTTCGCTCGGCATCAAATGGTATGACGGCTATCGCCCCGAAAACCTGCGTCTCGCTCCCGATCTGGCTGTAATCGGCAACGCCCTGTCGCGCGGCAATCCTGAAGTCGAACAAATCCTCGACGAACGAATTCCGTATTGCTCGATGCCGCAGATTCTCGAGGACTATTTCATTCCCGGCCATTCCTCCATCGTGGTCGCCGGCACGCATGGTAAAACGACCACGACCGCGATGCTCGCGTGGATTTTTCACGTCGCCGGACGCAAGCCGGACTTCCTGATCGGCGGCGTCTCGCCGAATTTCGGTGAGCGCAGCTACGGACTCGGCGGCGGTGAAGAGTTCATCATCGAGGGCGACGAATACGATTCCGCTTTTTTCGACAAAGGCCCGAAATTCCTCCATTACCATCCTGATGAACTGATTCTTACTTCGCTCGAGTACGACCACGCGGACATCTATCCGGACCTTGCCTCGATCGCGCTGCAATTTCGCCGACTCGTGAATCTCGTCCCGCGCCGTGGGCGCATTCTCATTTGGGGCGGCAGCCCGGATCTGCGAGAAGTCGCGCAAAAAGCCTTCTGCGCTGTCGAAACATTTGGCTTCGTTGCGGACTGCGATTGGAGTGCTGGCGATGTCTCCTGGCAGGACGAAGCAACCGAGTTTCGTGTCGCGTTTCGCGGCCGGGAAGTCACCCGCATCCGTATTCCCGTCGCAGGTAAGCACAATGTGCTCAACGCACTCTCCGCTGTCGCGCTCGCATACGGCCGCGGTGTCGAATGCGACGCGATTGAGACCGCGCTCGCAAGTTTCAAAAGCGTCCGCCGCCGCATGGAAATCAAGGGCGAGGCAAACGGCATTCTCGTCGTCGAAGATTTTGCGCATCATCCCACGGCGATTCGCCTCACGATCGAGGCGGCGCGCATGCGCTGGCCGGGCCGCAAACTCTGGGTCGCGCTCGAACCGCGCTCCAACACGATGCGCCGCAAAGTTTTTCAGGACGCGCTTCCCGACGCGCTGGCCGGTGCAGATTCGGTTCTGCTCGGAGCCGTAGCCCGCTCGCAATTGCTCGCGGAATCCGATCGCCTTTCGCCTGACGCGATTGCCGCTTCGGTTCGCCGGCGCGGCCGCGAAGCGAACGCGTTCGGGTCCAACAACGAGCTTCTCGATCACCTCAGCGGTCATGCGGCACCTGGCGATGTCGTTCTGATCATGTCCAACGGTGGTTTTGACGGGCTCACGGCCAAACTTCTTGACGCACTCAAATCCGCCGGTGTCCGCAAGTGACGGGCAGGGTTGGTACGGGGGACCTTCCCAACGCTGATCTCCCGCCGGCCCTTTTTTTCTCCCGCCCGCCGACACAGAACACTCGACCTTGGCTGCGTTGGTGTGCTGGCGGCATGCTGTTTTTTGCTTTTGGGCTGATACCCCGAGCAGCCTCGGCCACCATTTCTTACACCGTCTCGCTCGATCATCCCGAACAACACCTGTTCGAGGTCACCATGACGGTCCCGGTCGAGGGAAGAGAAGTCGCCACCGCGCTCCCCGCATGGAATGCGCTCTATCAAATTCGCGATTTCGCCGAACGCGTCCGGAAAGTGAAAGCCGATTGCCAATCGCTTTCAGAAGTCCCGCTCACCGTGCAAAAAGTCGACAAGGACGACTGGCGGATCTCCTCGCCCGGTCCGTGCGCGCCCGGCGATCATAATTTGTTCGTCGTCCAATACTCGATTTTTTGGGACGATCCCGGCCCTTTCGATTCGCAGCTCAACGCGCACCACGCTTTTGTGAATCCCGCCGAACTGCTGATGTACATTCCAGGTCGTCGCAACGAGCCTGTGGAGCTCCGCTTCACCGACCTGCCGTCCGGATGGGTGCTCGGGTCATCGATACAATCAGGCCGCGCCGCAAACTATGATCAGCTCGCCGATGCGCCGGTCCTAATCGGCGTGTTAACCGAGATCCACTACGAAAGCGATGGAGCGCCGATTCGCGTTCTGATCGAAGGCAAGGTTTCCGATGCCGTTCGGCTCGAGGCATATCTTGACAAGATCACCGATTACGAACTGCAGTTGATGGGCCCGCTCCGGTTCGATTCGCCGAATCGCGACTACACATTTATCTTCAATATCGGCGCGGGGGCTGACGCCGGTGGCGGTGGCATGGAGCATCGCAATTCCTGCGCGATTGCCGGCTCGTCGGTCGAAGAAGTTGCCGCAGTCGCCGCGCACGAGTTTTTCCACGCTTGGAACGTCAAGCGCATCCGCCCCCAATCGCTCGAACCGGTCGACTATTCCCGCGAACAATACACCAGAGCTCTTTGGTTCGCCGAAGGAGTCACGAGCACCTACGCGGCTTACACGCTCGAGCGCACCGGCCTTTGGACCAAGGGGCAGTTCTACAAAGACCTCGCCGGGCAAATGGCGACGCTCGAGGGGCGGCCCGCCCATCTTTGGCAGAGCGCCGAAGAGTCGAGCCTCGACGCGTGGTTCGAAGGCCTCAGCGAATACCGCGATCCTGCGCGCAGCATTTCGTATTACAACAAGGGCCAGATTCTCGGCGTCATGCTCGATCTTGCGATTCGCGACGCGACTGATAATCACAAGTCACTCGATGACGTAATGCGCCGCATGTATGAGTTCTATGGCGCGAAGGGTCGGTTCTACGACGATAGCGAAGGCATTCGCGCTGCCGTCGAAGAGGTCGCCGGGAAGGACTTCCACGATTTTTTTGCGCACTATGTCGCGGGTACGGAAGACATTCCGTACGGCCAATTTCTATCGGTCGCCGGCCTTACTCTGAACGCCGAGACTCACGGCGGCCCGCTGCAATATCCGATCGCGGAAATCGCGCATCCCACCGACCGCCAGCGCCGCATTCTCGATGGTCTTTTGCACGGCACAACGGATTAGAATGGCTGCCGTCGCGCCATGATCCGCACGCTTTTCGTTTACTTATTTCTCGGTTTGGCCATCCTGCTTGTGTTGCCATGGTTCGTCATCTGGACCGTTCTT
>DATMLZ010000019.1:0-4878 GCA_035569955.1 Candidatus Acidiferrum sp. | reverse complement strand
GCCGGGCGCCGGATCGCCGCCCATCGTTTGATTGTTTACAGCGATACGCCCGTTCATTCCGCCACGCGCGACCAGCGTCCGGACCAATTGGGTTACGTCGGTTCGTTGTGATCTGAATCCGTAATCGGCGCGCACAAACTGCCATTGCTGGCCCTGGGCAGTTGCACCCGGAGCGATGACCGCCGCCGCAAGAACCAAAAACGACGCGGCAAGATACACCGTGGCACGACGTTTCAGAAGGTTCATGGGAAACTCCTTTTCTTAGATGGAGCTTGTTTGTCTAACTTTAGCGCGCAGGAACGGTGTTGCGGATTTTCTCTGAAGTTGCGTTGTCCAAAGCGAACAGCCCAGTAGAACGTTGAGTTGATACCTCGCGAGTAACCTACGACATGGCGGCTTGCAGCATCGCCCGCGCATAACCGACGTTGTAGGCGATCGCGGCGTATGCACCACCCCCCGGATAGCCACCGATGGGGCCGCGTTCGGCGTCGTAGGCCAGTCGGCGGGGATGCTCGGGGTAGATTTCGCGCGCGTATTTGTTTCTGACCAACTCCTTTATGACGGCGAACATGTTGTTCATGCCCTCGTCGATCCACACTTCGTTGTATCGCTCGTAAGGTTTCACGACGATCACGTTGCGAAAATGGACGTGGTTGATGCGGTCGCGTGAGGCGAAATAACGACAGACATCAATGGGGTTCTCTCCCATTTCGCGCGTGACACCACAATCAAAAGTGATTCCGTTCGAGGGGCTATCGACGATCGAGATGAGTTTTCTCCAACCGGCCACGGTGGCCATGATCTGTTGCGAGCCGCGGCTGATAGGCGCGGGCGGATCGTTGGGATGAAGCGCCAGGCGAACGTTCGATTTCTCTGCCGTCGGAATCACGGCCTTCAGGAAATAGGTGATGTTGTTCCACATCTGCTCGAGATTGTGTGCACCTTCGTTTGCCAGCGGAGGCAGGTCCTTGAACTTCATTCCTTTTTCTTCGGCGCGCGTCTGGTAGGGCTGATTCGCGGTCTGGACGAGTTCGTAGTCAAAGCCGGTCCAGCCGGAATCGCCGCGGTCGCTGTCGGTTTCTTCGAAATAGCCCTCCATCGCGCGGTGCGCGTAAAAGTTGTATTCGACAACTGGCAATCCGACTTTTCCTGCTGCCACAATCGACTCGTTGACCCGTGCGATATCGTCGTCGCGCTTGGCGCCTTCCTTGCCATAGAGAATGTCGGACGAGAGATTGATCATGAGATTCCCGACGGTAATTCCTGCGGCGCTCCATCGCTGCAGAATCGGGTTGAGAGATTCCTCGGTCCACGGAGTCTGCGGGCCGCCGCCGAGGACATAGTTCACACCGATTTGCTTGATGCGGCGCGGGCCCTCCGAGGGATCCGGAGCTAACGCGCCTCGAGCGGGCTCGGCGCCAGAGTCGCCCATGCCAACGGCGATCTTTGGCGAGCCTGGTCCCTCTTTGGGTGCGGCTGGGACTTGGGCCGCGGTTTGGGGGTGCGCGGCGACGACCGGCGCGACGGTGCTCGCGCCGAGGATCTCAAGTGCAGTACGTCGAGTAAATTTCATGTTGCGAACCTCGCTCCGGATCAGGCCTGGGGGGAGCCCCTTCTTTGGTTCGCAGATCATAGGCTGCCCGAGGGGCCCAAGCCCATCTTTATTCTAACGGCCGAAATGTCGGAGCTAAGGCTCCTATCCCGTGAAAACCGCGCATGGGGAGCGGCTCCGCCCGAGCCTACACTTCCAGGATCACCGGCAAAATGAGCGGGCGCTTCGAAGTTTGTTTGTTGAGGTAGCGCTTCAGGTCGACGCGGATCTTTTCCTTGATGACACTCCAGTCGGTCTTTTCCTCCGGTGTCGACTGATCGATCGTGCGGATGATGACTTCGCGAGCTTTGCCGATCAGTTCCTGTCCATCCTCGCTCGGTAGAAATCCGCGCGTAACGATTTCGGGCGGCGTGCCCATCAGACCGGTGGCCTTGTCGATGGCGATGATGGGGACGACGACGCCGTCGGCGGACAGGTGCTGGCGGTCGCGAATGACGACCTCTTCGATTTCCTCGAGCGAACCGCGATCGACGCAGACCCGTCCTGCGGGCACAGGCTCCCGCTTGTAGGCGCCTCCCTCAGGCGTGAACTCGATCGGATGCCCGCTATCCACCAGCAAAATCTCCGCGCCGACCGCGCCCACCTGCTCGGCGAGCGCCGCGTGCTGGAAAAGCTGGCGATATTCGCCGTGAATCGGAATGAAATATTTCGGACGGACAAGCTGGAGCAAAATCTTCTGCTCTTCCTGGCTGGCGTGGCCCGAGACGTGAATCGGCGCAGAGCGTCCGCCTTCGTAATAGACAAGGACGCGGCGGCGGAAGAGGTGATCTATCATCCGGAAGATCGCCTTTTCGTTGCCGGGAATAATGCGCGCCGACAGGATGACGGTGTCGCTCTCGTCAAGCGTGATGGCGCGGTGATTGTCCACGGCCATGCGCGAGAGGGCCGACATTGGCTCGGCTTGCGTGCCGCTTGCGAGCACGACGAGTTTCGTCGGATCGAATGACCGAATATCCTGCGGGCGAACGACGCTTCCGTCCGAGACCCGGAGCTTGTTGAGACTGTGCGCAATCTCAACGTTGTCCACCATGCTGCGGCCGATGAACCCGACTTTGCGGCCCGTCGCGCCGGCAACATCGATCACCTGCTGGATGCGATGCACGGAGCTCGAGAAGCAGGAAACGACCACGCGGCGCGGCGCCGCGCGGAAAAGTTCTTCGAGGCGCACAACGACGGCGCGTTCGGAGGGCGTAAAGCCGGGGCGCTCGACGTTGGTACTGTCGCTAAATAGCGCCAGCACTCCCTGTTGCCCGTAGCGCGCAAACGCGTGCAGATCAAACGGGCGTCCATCGACCGGCGTCGGATCGATCTTGAAATCTCCGGTGTGAATGATTACGCCGAGCGGTGTGCGCACCGCAAGCGCGACGCAATCGATCGTACTGTGCGTTACGTGGAGATATTCCACGTTGAACGGGCCGATGACGGACGTTTGTCCCGGTGCGACTTCGTGCAGATCGGCCTTGTCGAGCAGCGCGTGCTCTTCGAGTTTTTTGCGGACGAGCGCAAGAGTGAATTGTGTGCCGTACAAAGGCACGTTCAGGTCGCCGAGGATGTAAGGAATCGCGCCGATGTGATCTTCGTGCGCGTGCGTGAGGACGATGGCGCGCACCATCTGCTTGTTCTGCTTGAGATAGGTAATGTCGGGGATAACGATGTCGACGCCGAGAAGCTCCTGCTCGGGGAACATCAGGCCGGCGTCGATGACAACGATATCGTCGCCGTAGCGGAGGGCCATCATGTTCATGCCGAACTCGCCCAAGCCGCCGAGGGGTATGGCCCAAAGTGAATGAGTGCTCAAGTTGCTCTTGGTTGCTCCCGCGCCATCCTATCACAGGCGATAGTGTAGAAATCGCGCGCGCTTTGCGGCGCGGACCCGTCTAAGCGGGGGGTCGTGAAAAAATCAGATGAAAGCCATCGGTGATGCGTCGATACTTGGGGGGGCGCATTTGCAACTGGGGGATACGCTCGCCACGGGCGATCCGGACTTTTTGACGATGGCAAGACGTACCAGACTATTCGCGCGACCGGGTACGCGCGGTGCAATCCGGGAGGAAGCGTGAGGAAAAGCATTCTGGCGGCGGGACTCGCGTGTTTGCTGACATTATGTCTTGGCGCGGCGGCGCAGCAGACGGTCGAGACTGGGGTCGGCGACGGCGGCAGTCCGCACGTGAAGAGCGATTGGAGTATCAAAGGCGCGCACATCACGATCGAGTATGGGCGTCCTTCTTTAAAAGGGCGCACCATCGGTAAGGAAGTCGCGACGTACGGACAGCCGTGGCGCACCGGCGCCGACCAGGCGACGACCATCACGTCTGACAAGCCGCTCAAGATCGGCACGATCTCGCTGGCGGCGGGAACGACTTACACGATCAGCACGCTGCCCAACGCGGAGGGCTGGCAGCTCATGATCGGCAAACTGAGCGAAAAAGGACAGTGGGGAATTCCGTATCAGCAGGATCTGGAGATCGCGCGAACGCCCATGACGGTCGCTAAGAGAGAGACCATCACCGAACAGGTGACGATTTCCATTATTCCGTTGTCGGGCGGCGCGACCCTGCGCATTGATTGGGGAACAGTTAGCGCGAGCGTACCGTTGAGCGTGGGATAGGCAAAAACTGCCGGCGAGGTCGCGCTTTGGTGCCGGCAGTCCTACGTTACAAACCGCACTTCATCCCGCGGCACCCGCTTGGTCAACACGGGCGCGGGCTTTTTCGCCGTGCTTGCCGGGTTCGACAATCGCGCGGAACACTTTGCCGCGGCCGATCAAGATGTCTCCTGCCGTGGCTGCTACCTCAAAAACAAGAAAGCGACCTTCAAAACCAGCGAGGCGCGCGTGCGCTTCCACCGTCGCGCCGTCTGGAACAGCCTTCAAGTGATCGACTTCGATGCGCGTCCCCACGCTGATCGATCCCGCCGGCAACTGGTCCAAAATCGCGCGCACCGTAGCGTGCTCCATGAGCTGAATCATCCGGGGAGTCGAAAGCACGGCGGGCAACGCGGGATTGAAGGCTTGAATTGTCCACTCGTGTGGGACGACGGCTTCAACAGTGAATTCAGATCCGATCTTGAGAGGCGGTCCTTCGTATTTCTTCGCGAAATCTTTTGGCGAACTCTTGGCGCTGCCCTTCGCGCCTGTTTTTTTCTTCGGCGTGGGAGATTTCTTGCCGCGTTTCATGGAAGCGATTCGCGATTTGCTGCAGACATGCGACGCGGGTCGAGGAAGCTGCGCGTAAATTCCGCCACCGTGATTCCCAACTGATTCCAGA
>DATMLZ010000018.1:0-3614 GCA_035569955.1 Candidatus Acidiferrum sp. | reverse complement strand
CGGCCACCTTCTTTTCCGCTTCCAAAACGAGGCGGTCGATGTCGTCGGGCGAAATTCCGGAAGCGATTGCAGCCACGGCTCCCGACGCAGATGGTGCAGCGGGAGCACTGGGAGCGGCGGGCATGCCACCGGCGATTGCATCGGCCGGCGTGCCGGCAGCCGTGGGCATCTGCCCGCGCGCCCACATGAGAAATCCGAGAATGCAGAGAACACCGAGAACGATGATCCCTAGCCGCAGAATCAGAAGGTTCGTGCCCGTCAGCTTCACCCAGACGCCGATAAACCAGGCGAGCAGAAGCGTAACCACCAGGCCCGCGGCCGCTGCAAGATACTCCCACGTGAGCTTCATGAGTTCTCTCTATCCCTCGACGTTATGTAGCCAGCGCGTGCAGCCCAGACGAGCCGACAGACAAAATAATTTTGAATAGCACGAAAAACACGACGGTCACGCCGACCGCTATCAACGCCGCGAGCATCAGGCGCCTGATCCACGGATCAGGTCCGCCGGTAACTACTGCGCCTTCGGGCACGGCCCAGGCGGGCGAAAACCCGGGGAGCGGTCCGCGAATGCGCGTGATTTTCTCCTGAACCGAATCCATTACCGGGCGCAAAGCCTCAGGGCCGGAAAGATCGTATCGCCCACGATAACCAAGCAGCATGCACAGCAGATAGACCTCGAGGACATCGGCGAGATCTTGGGAATCGGCGCGGCCAAGGAGACGTTCGATATTCTGGAAAAACTGTTCCCCGGCGAGCTGATGCCCGTAGAGCTCCTCTTGGAGCGGCATGCGCGCCCAATCGGCAAAGGCGGGATTCGAAGAGTTGAGAATCGATTCGTCGAGAAACGCAACAACGGCAAATGTCGCGAAGCGCGCATCTTCAGGCATGTAGGCGCGCGTGATCGATTCTTTCTCCGCGTTGCGCAGGGCGTTTTTCATGTCCTGGCGGAATTTGTTGCCGTCCGTGACCGGCTGGCGATTTCCGCGAACGCGAACGATTACGGTGAGCAGCTCTTGAAAGATCAGCGCGAGATTGTCCGTGCGCCGTTTGCCGCCGGGGCCGCGCTGTTGAATCGTTGTGGCCCCAAAAAGTGTGGCTCCCATTTGATCCTTCCTGTACGCCTACCGCGCGGATTGGCCCGTCTATTCCGGTAGCACGACAAGTTCCAATTCGGGCTGCGGCAAATCGCCCGGCACGTAGACACCGACTTTTCGGGTCGTCACGATATGGTCCCAACAGGTACCGGACTTGCTAATTCCAAAGTACTGGTGCTCGACACGCGGCGCGATCGCTGAAGGAGGAACCGGCAAATGCGTAAGCGAAAGGCCTGGCAGCGCCGTCTTCACAAGTTCAGGCAAAAGTTCCGCCGAGCAGATCTTCACCAACCGCGGCACACGAGTGATCATGTCCGCTTCGCCGATGGCCGAGTGAATGGCGAAAATCCAGCGCGACTTTCCCACGCAGCGCTGGTCGATGATTTCGCCTTCGTAAAAGTAGCGGCCCACGGGCTTGAGCGGCACGAGCACGTAACTGGTCGGCACGACGAGCTCAAGGTGCGAGCGAATGTGCTCGTCGAGCACCTGAAAACATTCGCCAAGCCGCATGTGATCGTAAAGCGGCAGTGTCCGCGGATGCGAGTCGAGTCCGAACGTGCAAAGCGACCCGGCAAGGCGCGACATTTCGATGAAGAGCTGCTCGGGGTGCTTCCGCTCGGCAACGCACGTATGCCGCAACACGCCGAGCGCCGCGTTCACCGTGTGCACAAACCAAAACGAAGCGATATCGTCTGAGGAAAAGCCTGCCTGAAATTTTGACGGAGCGCGGCGCGCCCGGGAAAGCGTTGCGCTCTTTTCATCAAGAATTTCAACCAGGCGCCGCGCGATGATCATCAGACGCTCGCTTGCGCTGATCGAAAGGCACGGCGGTATGAAACCGGGATCGAAAACAAAATGCCCCGCGCCGTCACGCGTCATGCGCGCGATCGGAAGCGTCACGTACCCGGACACGTCTTCGGATTCAAAAAGAAATCGGATTCGTTTGCGGCCGAGCTGCACCGGCTTTTCGTCGATGCCCGTGTTTTCGTCGTGCATTGTGTGCTCTTCGGCCAAATACCGAAGATGATCTCGACCGGAAACCGAACCGCTCATCACCGTGTTCGGACCGTTCTCACGACGCTCCGGAACGGCAAGCATTACGACGAGAGATTCGCGTGTGGGAGGAAAAAAATCGCCGATCGGCCGGGGATCGGGGAGCGGATCGCTCTCGGGCATGTGAAAAGCGAGGCCGTCCGGGAAAATTCCGCGGCAGTGAACCAGCGCGACCGTGCCGTTGCGCAGAGCTTCGGCGTCGAGCGATTGCCCGACCACGCCGAACGGCTCAAACCAGAGGTTCGAGGCCGAAAAATGAACCATATCCTCAAAGGCCCGGCTTTGCGCTTGAAAATGGTGCGGGCCCAAGTACATGCCCTCGAACCACACCACTTTGGAGAGATGTTTCATTCAGGTGATAGGCGTGCTTCTGCGCTTGGAAAAAACCCGCGTGACGGGCCTTACTATGGCGGTTCAACGAATGGAAGTCAAGTAGCTCAAGTGGAGGCTTGTACGTAAGATACGTGGGTTTTCCGCACGTTTCGCGAACGTGCTGGCGCGAAAAGAATGGAAAGTTCGGGCGACCTCAACCAAGTGCACTTACATCGCTTGAGGCAGGAGTATCACCAGTTCGATCTGAGGATTCTTGATGTCGCCGGGAACGTAGGCGGCCAGGCTGCGCGCCTTGCCCACGCCTTCCCACGCAGCGCCGGACTGGTTGAGGCTGAAATACTGGTAGTTGAGCTTGATCGGTATCGCGCCGGGGGGTTTGGGCATGTGCGTGAGGGTGATACCAGGGAGCGCCTGGCGCACGAGCAACTCGACCTGCGTGGCCGAACCAACCTTGATGAGCGTCGGACCTCGCTTGATCAGATCGGCCTCGTTCATTTCCGCGCTCACGGCCAGATACATGCGCGTGTCGACAAGGTACTTGTCGTCGTCGACCGGCGTCGCATAGATCGAGGGAGACGCCAGCTTGAGCGGCAGCGAAACGAAATTGCTCGGCACCACGGTTTCGAGCAGCGTCCGCAGCTTCTCATCAAGATCAGTAAAACAGCTGCTGAGATCATCGTGATCGTAAAGCGGCAGATCGCGCGGCTGAATTTTCATCGAAAACGTCGTCAACGCTCCGGCCAGTGAATTCAAAATGCAGAAAACGTTTTCGGGATGTCCCTTTTTCGTCTCGTAGATGTGGCGCAAGAGCGGGAAATGATTGTTCACCGTGTAAAGCAGCCAAAAGTTGGCGATGTCGGCCGCCGTGAAATCGGCAAGGCTCTGGCTCTTTTGGCGACGTCCGCCGGCCAGGATGCTGCTCTTCGCCGCCAGAATTTCACACAGGCGGCGCACAATCCCCATCAGATAGTCGCTGGCCGCGACATCGACAAGGGGCGGCACGAAGGTCGAATCAATCTCGAACATCCCGGCGGGGGATTTGCGGATGCGCGCGGCGCGCAATGCGCTCGATCCTTCGCGCGATTCGGCCGCCGTCAGAATACGAAAATTCTTGCGCGCCACCTGGATCGGCTT
>DATMLZ010000017.1:0-4230 GCA_035569955.1 Candidatus Acidiferrum sp. | reverse complement strand
CGAATCGCCGTCAAGCGAACGTCCCTTTTCGACCGGAACCAGGTTGTAGGGACTCACGGCATAGTACCTGTCCTGCATCTGCGGCGAAATCTTGTCGTAAGGTTGCGTGAGCACGTCTTTCAGAGCGACGCGCTTGGGGTCGTAGCGGTATGCGCGGAACGGCTGAATTTCTGCCATTTTTTCTCCCGAGTTATTTTTGCAGGCCTTGCGAAGCGGTGGATTTACCGGCTAGCAGCCGCAAAGAATCGATTCGTTCATTTAAGTCCGGCGAGCTTGCCCATGCCGCGAAGGCGTCCGGCTCTGGCGAGGTTGCCGTATTGCTTCATCATGCGCCGCATGTCGCCATACTGCTTGAGGACTTCGTTCACTTCCTGCACCGAGCGGCCGCTGCCGCGCGCGATGCGCTTGCGGCGTTTGCCGTCAATCAAATTGGAATTCAGGCGCTCCGAGTCGGTCATCGAATTGATGATCGCTTCGATGCCCTTGAGCCGGCCTTCGTCGACGTTCACATCTTTGGGCAGCTTCGCGAACGGGCCGATTTTCGGAAGCATGCCCATGATCTGTTCGATCGAGCCCATTTTCTTGATCTGTTGCAACTGATCGCGAAAATCTTCGAGCGTGAAATCGTCCTCGCGAAGCTTGCGCTCGAGTTCTTTCGCCTTCTTGACGTCGATGGCCTTCTCGGCCTTTTCGATCAGGCCCACGACATCGCCCATCCCGAGAATGCGGCCGACGATGCGATCCGGATAGAAGGGCTCGAGAGCGTCGTATTTTTCGCCGATGCCGACAAACTTCACGGGCGCGCCCGTGACCTTGCGGATCGAGAGAGCCGCGCCGCCGCGGGCGTCGCCGTCGAGCTTGGTGAGGATCACCCCGGAAACGCCGAGGCGCTTGTGAAACTCACCGGCCGAGCGAACCGCGTCCTGACCGATCATGGCGTCGGCGACGAACAGGATCTCGGCCGGATTGAGCTCGCGCTTGAGCGTGCCGAGTTCGTTCATCAGATCGTCGTCGATGTGCAGGCGGCCCGCCGTATCGACCAGAATTACGTCGCACGCAGAGAGTTTCGCTTCGCGCGTCGCACCGCGGACGATATCGAGCGGTTTATCAGCGCCGGCGCCCGGCCAGCAGGGAGTACCGGTCGCCTTGGCGACTTGCGCGAGCTGTTCGCGTGCCGCAGGGCGGTACACGTCAGTTGAGACAACGATGGGACGGTGGCCGTGCTCGGCGAGCCATTTGCCGAGCTTGCCGGTAGAAGTTGTTTTACCTGAACCTTGCAGGCCGACGATCAGCCAGACCGAAGGCGGGCGCGATGAAAACTGGGGTTTTGATTCGCGGCCAAGCAGGTCGGCCAGCTCGTCGCGGACGATTTTTACGACCTGCTGCTCGGGAGAAAGCTGGAGAAGGACTTCCGAGCCAAGCGCCTTTTCGCGGACGTGAGCGATGAACTCGTCGGCCACGCCGACGTTCACGTCGGCATCGAGCAAGGACTCGCGGATTTCTCCCAGGGCCGTGTCGAGGTGCTCTTCAGAGAGCTTGCCCTGACCACGAAGGTTCTTGAATGTTCGCTGAAGTTTCTCGGTTAGGTTCTCAAACATGTCGCTATGTGATCGCCCGAACAATTCTAGGGTCGGCGCGGAACGGCGTCAATCGGAGGCCGCAGAAAAAAGGGCTATTCACGATTGATGGGAAATGGGATTGGGCCTTGTATTCAAGCATTGGTGGGGAATTCAGATCCTGTGCTTGGTTTTCCCGGGATTCGGGGCAGGACGGCGCTTCAGGAATTACGCTGGCGGATGAGGTTGATCGTGTCTGCGAGTGCGGAACTGCGTGACTGCGGAACGCCGCCAGCTCCGTTTGTTGTCGCGTCGTCGGCTTCGATCTTGTCGCCTTCGCCCGGCGCAAGAAACAGGTTCGTTTCAACGCCGTGCTGCTTGGTGTAGAGGTCGTAGTAGCGGCCGCTTTCGGCGTAGAGAGATTCGTGCGTGCCGCGCTCGATCACACGTCCCGCTTCGATGACCAGGATTTGGTCCGCGCGGCGGACCGTCGACAGACGATGGGCGATGACGAAGGTCGTGCGGCCGCGCATCAGGTAGCGCAGACCTTCCTGGATGAGAGCTTCGGATTCCGAATCGAGGCTGGAAGTGGCTTCGTCAAGTATCAGAATCCGTGGATCGGCCAAAATCGCGCGTGCGATCGAGACGCGCTGTTTTTGTCCGCCGGAGAGTTTGACGCCGCGCTCGCCGACGACGGTTTCGTATTTCAGTTCGAAATTTTCGGCGAACTCATCGACTCGCGCAATGCGACATGCCGCGAGAATTTCGTCTTCAGAGGCGTTGGGTCGCGCAAACGCGACATTTTCGCGAATTGTTCCGTCGAAAAGAAATGTCTCCTGCAATACGACACCCAGTTGCGAGCGATAGGAATCAAGACGCACCGTCGAAAGGTCGACGCCATCGATCAGAACGCGACCGCCGGCGGGCTTATAGAACGCGGCAATCAGTCCGATGATGGTGGACTTTCCCGCACCGGACGGACCAACCAGAGCGGTAACCGTGTCGGGAGCGGACTCAAAACTCACATCGAAAAGCACCTGCTTGCCGGTGTCGTAGGAAAAATCCACCTTCTCGAAAACAACGCTTCCGTCGACGCGGTCCAGGCGAACGGTGCGGCCCGGGTCTACGTCTTCCATCTGTTCGTTAAGGACTTCGCGCGTGCGCTCAAGACCAGCCATCGCTTCGGTAATTTGCGGGCCGATGCCGACGATGGACGCGACAGGCGCCATCAAAAACGCCATGTACGCCATGTAGGTGATCAAATCGCCGCCGTTCATCTGATTGGCTTCGATTCGATGCACACCCATGTACATGATCGTCGCGCTCACGATGCCGGTAAGCACGGTACCGGAGAGCATCATTAAAGAGGTTGCGGTAAGGGTCTGGAGCACGTTGTCGAGCAGGCGCCCAACGCCGGCCTGGAAGACTTTTTCTTCGCGCTCTTCGGCGTGGTAGCCCTTCACCACGCGCACGCCGCCGAGCGATTCGGTCAGGCGCCCGGTGACTTCCGCATTGATTTTCGGACGGGCGCGGAAAATCGGGCGAATCGTCTTGAACGCGTAAAACATTCCCGTGGCGAAAATAACCAGCGCAATGGCCGCGGCAACCGTCATCGAAACGCTGGTTTTCAGGAGGATGAAGAGCACAAAGATTGCGGTAAGAATGCCGCCGACGAAATCAACCAGACCCGTACCGATCAGGTTTCGCACGCCTTCGACGTCACTCATGATGCGCGAGACCAGCACGCCGGATTTGTTGGCGTCGTAATAGGTGACCGGAAGCCGGCCGATATGCGCCTGCACTTTGACGCGCAAATCGTTGATCATTCGCTGCGAGGATTTCGACAGAAGCTGTGTGAGCGAATACGAAGTGATGCCCTGAATAATCGTGGCGCCGACGATGGCCAGAATCAGCGGATCAAGGATCTGGTACTGCTTCCTGTAAATAACGTCGTTGAGCAAATATCGCAGAGAACCAGGCAGGACCAGGCCGGCCAGGCGGTTGATGATCATCAGGCCAAATCCGAGCGTGAGCACACCCCAGCGCGGGGCGATCAGCTTCCAGGCCTCCCCGGACATCTTGAAGGCGCGCTTGCTGCGCTGCGGATCGGCGGCCGTCGGGGCGCTACGAGACGCACGACCAGCGCCTGAATAGCGCGATGTCGACCGAACGTCGCCAGAACCTGAAATTCGCATCAATAGGCCTTTAGAATCAGCGCGAAATCATACTGTGCGGGTTCGCCGCGGGATCGATCGCCGCGCCAAGCCCCGAGACATTCGATGTGGATACGCGTGGGCCGGTGCATCTATTTCGCCGCAACCGGCTGGGCGGCGTTCGCAGGATCGGCGGCCTCACCATTCGACCTGCCGTCCAGATACTTCACGAAAACGACCTCGTTTTGGGCCTCGTTGTAAAGCAACTCGTCGGCGTTGGCGCTGGCAAGGACCAGGCCGAAGCCGCCCGGGCGAAGACCTTTTCGCTTGCGAATCCCTTGATGCTCGGTCGGTTCGCCGTTGTGCGCGATCGCGGCGTGGCGCAAATCGGAAAATCGAAACCCCCGGCCCGGATCGGCGATCCGGTAGAGCACCATATGGTGCGCCCGCAGATAGGACACCTGAACTTTTCGGTGCGGATCAAGGCGCCCGCCCCATTCGATCGCATTGAGCAGCAATTC
>DATMLZ010000016.1:0-2809 GCA_035569955.1 Candidatus Acidiferrum sp. | reverse complement strand
GCCGGCAAACAGCGCCGCTTCATCACCGCCCGTACCGGCGCGAATCTCCACCATGACGTTCTTTTCGTCGTTCGGGTCTTTCGGAATGAGCAAGAGCTTCAGTTCGCGCTCGACCAATTCGCTGCGCGCAAGCAGATCGCGCTCTTCGTCGCGCGCCATTTGCCTCATCTCGGGGTCGTCTGCTTCGGCAAGCAACTGCTTGGCGCCCTGCAAACCCTTATCGATCACTTTCCACTCGCGATACTTCTCGACGATGACACCCAGCTCGGAGTTCGACTTCGCCAGCTTCTGGTAGCGTGCCGAATCGGCCAGCACCTCGGCCGACGAAAGCTCACGCGTCATTTGGTCGTAGCGTTTTTCGATCTGGTCAAGTTTTTCAAATAGATTTGGCATGTTTGGGTCCACACGTGATACGAAACGAAAGAATTCCGGATTTCACTTTTCTGTTCAGCCGGGATACACAACCGCGAGCCCCGCAAGGGGAGGGAGGAAAGAGCTAATAAAACGGTGCAAATGTGGAAGTCATAATTCTTTTGCGATCATAGCTGCAACACCGCCACGAGTCAAACCAGACGGCTAGAGAATGTCCATGCGCTCGATAAGACCGTCCCGCAGCGCATATTGGTGGCGAACCATCTGGTCGACAAGCACCTCGCCCGCCAAATTGCGCACGACCTGATGCACGTGGACGATGATCCGTCTGGGGTCGACGCGCTCGAAGCGAACCGGCTCGACCCGTGGATCAATTGCACTCCATTGCCGAAGCCAATACTGGCGAACGCTGTCGCGCCCCTGCAAGCGCCCACCTTCCATACCGTTCGGCCAATCGACGTCCGGCCGCATGAGCCCGAGTATTTTGTCGATTTCGCGTTCGTTGAACGCTCGATAGGCAGTGTCGAGTAGTTCCTCGTCCGTTTTTTTGAGCATCTGGTTCACGGCGCTCATGGGTTTGGATGCATTGTTTTCATTTTGGGACCAGCAGCTTCCATTTTCCCCTGATTTGCTGCCTCATTGACGCATTTTGTTCAGTTTGATATGTTTGCGCGGATGAGCCCCGGAGCGAACCTGTGAAAAGTCGCGCTTCCCACTCCGCAACTGCCTCGAGCAAGAGCCAGAAGTCTTTGAAAACGAACGGGTTACATCATTCCTCGAAGCCAAAAGCCGCGCCGCCTGACCCGGATGCGCCGGCCAAGCAGGCGCAACTGAAGCTATACGAGGAAGCGCTCACCCTTTTTCAGCAGCAGAAGTTTCAACGCGCCAAGCAGAGCCTCGAAAAGGTGATCGAAGGGCCGAGCAAAGAACTGGGCGAACGCGCCCGGGTCCATCTGAGGATTTGCGAACAGCGCATTTCGCGGCCGCCGGTGCCGGTCTTGAAGTCCGCCGAAGATCATTACACGCAGGGCGTTGCGCTGATGAATCTGGGCCGGTGGGATGACGCGCGTGAACATCTCGATCGCGCGCACAAGGCGGCGCCAAAGGCCGACCACATCGTCTATGCGATGGCTGTGCTCGACTGCCTTACGGGCGAAGCCGACTCCGCAATGGACAACCTAAAGATCGCGATTCAGTTGCGACCCGAAAATCGCTATCACGCGCGCAACGATGAAGATTTCGCCTTCCTGCAGGAAGACCCGCGCTTTACCGAACTTCTCTACCCTGAGCGTGACGGCTCCGGCGGTTAGTTCTTTCCCCCTCACGTGAAAAAAGGCGCCAAGCATCGCGCTCGGTCTTCTCGCGCGGTCCGCGTTGTCGCGCTCGGCGGCGGCACGGGACTTTCGACGGTCCTGCGTGGGCTGAAGCAGCACATCGCCGAAAGTAGCAGGGCCCCGGGCCGCAGTCCTATTTCTGATCTCACTGCCGTTGTGGCCGTCAGCGACGACGGCGGCAGCTCCGGCCGGCTGCGCCGCGAGTATCGCGTGCTTCCGCCGGGCGACATTCGCAACTGCATGGTCGCGCTCTCGACCGATGAGCCGTTGCTTGCGAACCTTTTTCAGTATCGCTTTCCGACGGGACGCGGCCTCGAAGGTCACAGCTTCGGCAATCTTTTCCTTACCGCACTGACGAACGTAATCGGAGATTTCTCCCACGCCGTGCAGGTGTCGTCACAGGTTTTGGCAATTCGCGGCCGGATTTTCCCCTCGACCGACCAAAACGTCACGCTCGAAGCGGAACTCGAGGACGGCAAGATCGTCGCCGGCGAGACCAGAATTTCGCGTTCGCGCAAGCCGATCAAGCACGTCATGCTCCGGCCGCGGCGCGTACGGCCTTCGCGGCAGGCGCTCGAGGCTCTTCGCAGAGCCGACCTGATCCTGGTCGGGCCGGGATCGCTCTACACCAGTATTATTCCGAATCTGTTGCTGCAAGACGTGGTCGAAGTGATTGCCAATTCGTCGGCGACCCGTATCTACATCGCGAACCTCATGACGCAGCCGGGCGAAACTTCGCACTACACGGTGGCCGATCACGTTCGCGCAATCTACGATCACGCAAAGCGCCGTCTGTTTGACTACGCCATCATCAATCGCGCGCCGATTTCGCGGGGGGTTTTGCGCCGCTATCGCGCTGAGGGCGCTGAACCGGTGAACCCGTCGCTCGCCGAACTCGGACGCATGGGAATCAGGTGCATCGAGGCCGATCTTTTGCAGCAAGATAAGGTCGTGCGGCACGATCAGACGGCGTTGGCACGATTGCTGCTGGATCGCTTCGTGAGGACCCGCTCAGAGTAGGCTATGGAGCGGCGACAGCACGGGGCGTTGCGCCCACGAACGTACGTTCCTTCTGGCGCCAGGCGTACACGAGCGTGCAGCCG